>NZ_JBEYVC010000062.1:0-53958 GCF_040643855.1 Streptomyces sp. NPDC047072
AGGAGTCCGTACGTGCGGCTGCCGGTGGAGATGTCGGGGACCACCGTCAGCGCCGCGCGATCTCGATCGCCGCGGCCTCGACCCGGTCAGCCACCGGCCTCGCGACCGCGACCTTCCCCGACGACTCCACCCCCGAGGTCGCCGACGTCGTACGGGTCGCCGCCAACCTCTTCGCGGCCGGGCAGGAGACCACGGTCCGGCTGCTGAGCACCGCGCTGCGGATCATCGCCGAACAGCCCGACGTCCAGCGGCAGTTGCGCGCCGAGCGGCATCGCATACCGAACTTCGTCGAGGAGACCCTGCGCATGGAGAGCCCGGTCAAGGGCGACTTCCGGCTGTCGAAGGTGCCGACCACGGTGGGCGGGGTCGACATCCCCGCCGGCACCACGCTGATGGTGGTCAACGGCGCCGCGAACCGCGACCCGCGCCAGTTCGAGGACCCCGGCGCCTTCGACGTGACCCGGGCGAACGTCCGCCGTCATCTCGCGTTCGGACGCGGAGCGCACACCTGCCCGGGAGCGCCGCTGGCCCGGGCCGAGGCCCGGGTGACGCTGGAGCGGCTGCTGGACCGTACGTCGGACATCCGGATCGCGGAGTCCGTCCACGGACCGGCGGACGCGCGCCGCTTCCAGTACGTGCCGACGTTCATCCTGCGCGGGCTGACCCATCTCAACCTGGAGTGGAGCCAGGCCCGGTGAAGGTAACCGTCGACGACGACCGCTGCCGCGGGCACGGGGTGTGCTGCACGCTGTGCCCGGAAGTCTTCGACCTGAGCGACGACGGGTACGCGGTCGTCGAAACCCCTGATGTACCGGCCGAGTTCGAGGGCGCGGTGCGCTCTGCGGCGGACTTGTGCCCGGAACGGGCGATCACCGTCAGCTGAGTCCCGCTTTGAGTTCAAGTCGAGGGAGCGTCATGCCGAAGGCGTACGTCATCTTCACCGAGTCCGTGAAGGACCCGGCCGGCATGGCCGCGTACGGGCGGGCCGCGGGGCCCACGCTCGCCGGGACCGGAGCGCGGCTCGTGGCGAACGACTCGGCGCCCGAGACGCTGGAGGGCGACTGGTTCGGGGACACCACGGTCGTCCTGGAGTTCCCGTCCGTGGAGGCGGCGCGGGCCTGGTACGCCTCGGAGGCGTACCAGGAGGCGCGGAAGCTGCGGCAGGCGGCGGCCGAGACGAACGCGGTGATCGTGACGGCCGCCGAGCCCCCGTCAGCGCGCGGCTGACAGTCCCGCCATCGCCCCGCCGTCCACGAGGACGTCCACCCCGGTGAGGAAGGACGCCTCGTCGGAGAGCAGGAAGGCGACCACGGCGGCGAGTTCCTCCGGTCGGCCCTCACGCCCGAGGGCCGACCTTTCCACGAGCGCCTTCATCGACGGGTGGTTGGCGGCTTCCTGCTTGCCCTGCGGGGTCGCGACGATCCCCGGCGACACCGAGCACACACGGGCCCCGAGCGGGCCGAGCCGCACCGCCTCCCGCTGCACGAAGCGCTGCACTCCGCGCTTGGCCCAGCTGTAGGCGACGCCGGAATCCTCGACGGAAGGTCCGAGCGCGTCGCGGAGCCGGTCCAGGAACCCGGCGTCCAGCGGGTCGGCGAGGGCCGCCTCGGCGTCGGGGTTCGCCTCGGTCGCCCCGATCTGCGCGGCCATCGAGGCGAAGCAGACCATCGCGGTCCCGCTGGTCGCCAACGGCCGTAGGACCGAGGCGAGTCGGGCCGTGCCCACGAGGTCCACCTCGATGACGCGGCGCCAGTCCGCCATGGTCGGCGAGATCCCGGCCGCGTGCGCCACGGCCCGCAGGGTGCCCAACTCGGCGACACGGGCGGCCAGTCGGCCCAGCCCCTCGCGGTCGGTGATGTCCAGGGCGAAGGGCTCGACCAGGGCAGGGCGACGGTCGCCGCCCGACCGGTCGCCGCCGGCTGGGCTGTCGGCCGCCCCCTCACCTCCGGCGCCGCCCGACAGCCCGTCCACCGCCGCCCGCGCCGCATCCCCGTCCATGTCCACCAGCAGCAGCCGATCCACCTCTCCGACGAGACGACGCGCGCACTCCAGCCCCATCCCCCGGCCCGCGCCAGTGACGATCCCGACCGTGGTCATCCGTTCCTCCTGCCGGTCGCCCAGAACTTCTCCAGTGCAGGCTGGAGCGCGCGAGCCACGAGTTCGACGCGCGGGCCTCCCCCACCGTGGTGGAACGCCCAGTACGCCGTACCGTCGGGCCGTCTCCCCTCCGCCTCCAACGCGTGGCCACGGCGGGCGAGTTCGGCGGAGTCCGCGGCCACGTCGTCCGACCAGTACCCGAGGTGGTGGACCCCCGAGTCGGCCGGCTGCCAGAGCGTCCCGGGGACGGCCAGCACCAACTCCACGCGGGGCGTGGACATCGAGTACACCGAGGTGAGGTCGAGGACCCGCTCCCCCTCGGACAGTCCGACCCTGGCCGGTGCGGTGATCTCCTCGCACCACTGGTAGCCGAAGGTCTCCGACAACTCGGCGGCGGCCGCCGCGAGGTCGTAGACGACGATCCCCACATGGAACTGATCACTTGGTTTCACTCGTACGCCTCCTGAGGGGTGACCGTGCGCAGGCAGAACCGGGTGAGGTGGTCGACGTCGGCGCGGGTCGGCGGGCTGCGGCGCCACAGGTACTCGGCGAGCCGGCCCACCGTCGCGTGGGCGGCCAGGGACGCGTCCAACGCGGCATCCCGGCTGCCGAGTTGGCCGTAGGGTCCCTCCAGCAGGCCCGCCAGCATGCCGGCGGCCGTCGGCGGGCCCGCGAGGAAGCCCTCCCCCACGCTCTGGGCATTCCACATGACGGCGAGCGTGGTCGCCGCCGTCTCCTCGTCGATGGCCTGGGAGAGCACGCCCTCGACCCAGCGGCGCACCTTGCCCTCCGGTGTCGTCTCCTTGGCCATCTGGTGGGTGATGTAGCCGCACAGGTGCTCGGCGCCGTCCTCCATGATCGCGGCGACCAGGGCGTCCTTGGACCGGAAGTGCCGGTAGAACACCTCGTTGGACAGTCCGGCCGCCGTCACGATGTCGGCGACGCGCGGACGGGACGCCGTACCGCACCGACGCATGACGACACGGGCCGCGTCCAGAAGGGCCCGTACCTCGCTCGCGTACTGGGCTTCCCGGCTCGCCAGCGCGCGTTGCGCGATCCGTTCGGCAATGTCACTCCGTGACGCGGGAATTGTATTCTCCTTCATGAGAACGCTATTCTGACAGTCGCCGGAAGGAGACACAATGTCTTGGGACTTCGAAACCGATCCGGACTACCAGGCCCAGTTGGACTGGGCGGCCGGGTTCGTGCGCGAGGAGGTCGAGCCGCTCGACCTCCTGTGGGACGGCCTCCAGTTCACCCCGCCCGACGAGAACCTCCGCCGGGTCCTCGACCCCCTGAAGAAGGAGGTCCGCGCGCACGGCCTGTGGGCCACCCACCTCGGCCCCGAGCTCGGCGGCGAGGGGCACGGACAGGTGAAGCTGTGCCTGCTCAACGAGATCCTGGGGCGCTCCTCCTGGGCCCCGATCGTCTTCGGCTGCCAGGCCCCGGACACGGGCAACGCCGAGATCCTCGCCCACTACGGCACCGAGGCGCAGAAGGACCGCTATCTGCGTCCACTGCTCGACGGCGAGATCTTCTCCTGCTACTCGATGACCGAGCCCCAGGCCGGCGCCGACCCCAAGGAGTTCACGACCCGCGCGGTGCGGGACGGCGACGACTGGGTCATCAGCGGCTGGAAGTACTTCTCCTCCAACGCGAAGACCGCCGCGTTCTTCATCGTGATGGCGGTGACGGACCCGGACGGCGACCCGTACAAGAGCATGTCGATGTTCCTGGTCCCGGCGGACACGCCCGGCATCGTCATCGAGCGCAACGTGGCCCTCGCCGGTGAGCCCGAGGAGCGCGGCTCGCACGCGCTGGTCCACTACGACGACGTACGGGTGCCCGCCGACGCGCTGCTCGGCGGCGCGGGCCAGGCCTTCGTGATCGCGCAGACCCGGCTCGGCGGCGGGCGGATCCACCACGCGATGCGGACCATCGGGCTGGCGGGCAAGGCCTTCGACATGATGTGCGAGCGGGCGCTGAGCCGGCACACCCAGGGCGAGCGCCTGGCCGACAAGCAGTTTGTCCAGGGGCACATAGCCGACTCGTACGCACAGCTGACGCAGTTCCGGCTGGCCGTGCTGCACACCGCGTGGAAGATCGACAAGTACAACGACTACCGCAAGGTCCGCAAGGACATCGCGATGATCAAGACGCAGCTGCCGGCGGTGCTGCACGACATCGCGCACCGGGCGATCCAGGTGCACGGCGCGCTCGGTGTGAGCGGTGACATGCCGCTGTTCCGGATGCTGCTGGGCGCGAGCGTCCTCGGCATCGCCGACGGCCCGACCGAGGTGCACAAGGTGACGGTGGCCCGTCAGGTGCTGCGTGACCACAAGCCGAGCGACGACCTCTGGCCCACCGGCTATCTGCCCAGGCGGGTCGAGGCGGCCCGCGCGAAGTACGCCGAGTTCCTCCCGGACGGTGTCCGGTGATCGACGTCGAGCGGCTGGCCGCCTGGCTGGACGAGTCCGGACTCCCCGGCAAGGGCGAGCCGGTCGAGCACTCCTTCGTCTCCGGGGGCGCGCAGAACGAGATCTACGAGATCCGCCGCGGCGAGCTGCACTGCGCCCTGCGCATCCCGCCGGCGAAGGCGCCGGCCGCGCGGGACGAGGGGATCCTGCGCGAGTGGCGGATCATCGAGGCGCTCAACGGCACGGACGTCCCGCACACCAAGGCGGTCGCCGTCTGCACCGACCCCGCAGTCCTCGGCCGGACCTTCTATCTGATGGAGTTCGTCGACGGCTGGTCCCCCATGGGCGTACGCGGCTGGGCGGCCCCCTTCGACAACGATCTGGCCGCCCGGGCGGGGCTCGGCTACCGGCTCGCGGAGGGCATCGCGCTGCTGTCCAAGGTGGACTGGCGGGCGAAGGGGCTGCACGACCTGGGCCGCCCCGACGGCTTCCACGAGCGTCAAGTCGACCGCTGGACGCGGTACTTGGAGCGCGTGAAGACCCGGGAGCTGCCCGGCTTCGACGAGGCGGCGGCCTGGCTGCGCGCGCACAAGCCGCTCGACTTCGTCCCCGGGCTCATGCACGGCGACTACCAGTTCGCCAACGTCATGTTCCGCCACGGCGCCCCCGCCCGGCTGGCCGCGATCGTCGACTGGGAGATGGGCACGGTCGGCGACCCCAAGCTCGACCTCGCCTGGATGCTGCGCGGCTGGCCCGAGGACACCAGCGCGCCCGAGGCGGCCACCGCCCTGTACGTCGACCTGACGGGGATGCCGTCGCGGTCCGAGCTGGTCCAGCACTACGCGGCGGTCTCGGGCCGCCAGGTCGACGACATGGACTACTACGACGTTCTCGCCCAGTGGAAGCTCGGGGTCGTCCTGGAACAGGGCTTCCAACGGGCCGGTGACAACGAGAAGTTGCAGGCGTTCGGCCCGATGGTGCTGGACCTGATGAAGAGCGCCGCCGAGCTGGCGGCGACGACCCGGTACTCCGGCTAGTCAGAGCCCCAGCGACTTCGCGATGATCACCTTCATGACCTCGCTCGTACCGGCGTAGATGCGGGTGATCCGCGCGTCGGTGTACAGCCGGGCGATCGGATACTCCGTCATATAGCCGTAGCCGCCGAAGAGTTGCAGGCAGCGGTCGACAGCCCGCGCCTGCATCTCGGTGCAGAACAGCTTGACCTTGGCCGCGTCGGCGGCGGACAGTTCGCCGTCGACCAGGCAGAGCACAGCCCGGTCGAGCATCGCCTGGGCGGCCTCGATCTCGGCGGCCACGGCGGCGAGTTCGAACTTGGTGTTCTGGAAGGACGCCACGGTCCGTCCGAAGACCTGGCGCTCCTTCACGTAGTCGACGGTGGCGTCGAGTGCGGCCCGCGCCTGGGCCACCGAGCCGACCGCCACGGTCATGCGTTCCTGCGCGAGGTTGTGGCCGAGGTAGCCGAAGGCGGCGCCCTCCTCCCCCAGGCGGTTGGCCACCGGGACCCGGACGTCGTCGAAGGCCAGCTCGACGGTGTCCTGGACCTTGATGCCCATCTTGTCGAGGACCCGGCCCCGGGTGAACCCGGGCATACCGTCCTCGACGACCAGCAGGGTCAGGCCCGCACGACGGTCTTCGGGATCGGTACCGGTGCGGGCGACCACGATGACCAGGTCGGCGAGGAGCCCGCCGGTGATGAAGGTCTTGGCGCCGTTCAGGACATAGGTGTCGCCGTCGCGGACGGCGGTGGTGCGGATGCCCGCCAGGTCCGAGCCCGTGCCCGGTTCCGTCATGGCGATCGCGGTCAGGAGCCGGCCGGTGGCGAGCCCGGGGAACCAGCGCTCGCGCTGTGCGGGGTCGGCGTAGGCGAGGAAGTAGGGCAGGACGACGTCGAGTTGGGTGCGGACCGTGCCGAGGGTGACCAGGGCGCGGGCGGACTCCTCCTGGAGCACGACGTTGTAGCGGTAGTCGTCGAGGCCCGCGCCGCCGTACTCCTCGGGGATCGCCATGCCCAACAGGCCCAGCGCGCCGAGCTGTTCGAAGAGGGTGCGGGGCAACCGGCCCGCCTTCTCCCAGTCGGCGTAGTGCGGGACGACCTCCTTGGCGATGAACTCCCGCGCCAGCTTGCGGAATTCCTCGTGGTCGGCTTCGAAGACCTCTCGGCGCACGGTGGGCCCTTTCAGGAGGCGAGTTCGAGGAGCGTGGCGTTGGCCGTGCCGCCGCCTTCGCACATGGTCTGGAGTCCGTAGCGGATGCCGTGGTCGCGCATGTGGTGGATCATGCGGGTCGCCAGGACCGCTCCGGACGCGCCCAGCGGATGGCCCAGGGCGATCGCGCCGCCGAGGGGGTTGACCAGGGCCGGGTCGGCGCCGGTCTCGGCGAGCCAGGCCAGCGGGACGGAGGCGAAGGCCTCGTTGACCTCGAAGACGCCGATCTCGTCCAGGCCCACGCCCGCCCTGAGCAGGACCTTCTCGGTCGCCGGGATCGGCCCGGTGAGCATGAGCACGGGGTCGGCGCCGGTGACCACGCCGGCGCGGTACCGGACGAGCGGCCTGAGCCCCAACTCACGTGCCCGTTCCGGAGTGGTGACGAGCAGCGCGGCCGCTCCGTCGGAGATCTGGGAGGCGTTGCCCGCGTGGATCGTCCCGTCGTCGAGGAAGGCGGGCTTCAACGCGGCCAGCTTCTCGACGGTGCTGCCCCGCCGTACGCCCTCGTCGGCCGTGACCTCGCCGATCGGCACGATCTGCGCGTCGAAGGCTCCGGCGTCCTGCGCGGCGGCGGCACGCTGATGCGAGAGCACGGCGTACTCGTCGAGCCGGGTCCGGGTCTGGCCCCACTTCTGGGCGATCTTCTCGGCGGAGATGCCCTGGTTGAACGAGAACCCCTGGTAACGGGCGAGGACTTGGGGACCGTACGGCGTTCCTGTGGCCCGTGCCGAGCCGAGCGGTACCCGGCTCATGACCTCGACCCCGCCCGCGACGACGACGTCCTGCTGGCCCGACATGACGGCCTGGGCGGCGAAGTCGAGGGCCTGCTGACTGGAGCCGCAGGCCCGGTTGACGGTCGTACCGGGAATCGTCTCGGGCCAGCCGGCGGCGAGGACCGCGTACCGTCCGATGTTGCTCGACTGGTCGCCGACCTGGGAGACACAGCCCCAGACGACGTCGTCCACGACGGCCGGGTCGATACCGGCCCGCTGGGCGAGGGTGTTCAGCACCACGGCCGACAGGTCGGCGGCGTGAGTCTCGGCCAGTCCTCCATTGCGTTTGCCCACCGGCGTGCGGACGGCCTCTACGATCACTGCTTCACGCATGGGGCTCCTCGGGGGATCGGTACCAGCGGCCGGTGAAGTGGGGCTCGCGTTTCTCGGCGAAGGCCGCGTACGCCTCCTGGGCGTCCAGGGTCGCGAAGTTCGTCGCCTGGGCGCGGGCCTCCGCGGCGAGCGCGGTGTGCAGGGTGCCGCCGGTCGCCTCGTTGAGGAGTGCCTTGGTCTGGGCGAGGGCGACGGGCGGACCGGCGGCCAGCCGTTCGCCCAGGTCCGTCACGAAGGCGTCGATCCGTTCGGCCTCCACCACCCAGGTGACGAGGTTCAGCGACCGGGCCTCCTCGGCGTCGATCGTCTCCGCCAACAGGGCGAGCCGCTTGGCCTGTTGGAGGCCGACGAGGCGCGGGAGCAGCCAGGTGCCGCCGCAGTCCGGGGAGAGACCGCGGCGGACGAAGATCTGCGAGAAGCGGGACTCGGGGGTGGCCACGACCAGGTCGCAGCCGAGGGCGAGATTCCAGCCGGCGCCCACGGCCACGCCGTTCACCTGGGCGACGGTGGGGACGGGGAGGTCGTGGAGCAGGACCGCCACGTCGTTGAGGTCGCGGACCTTGTCCAAGGGGTGCCTCTGGTCTCCCGACTTGAGATCGGCGCCCGAGCTGAAGGCTCCGCCTGCGCCCGTGAGGACAAGGGCACGGACGCTCCGGTCGCGGGCCACCGCGGTGAGCGCCTCACGGAGTGCCTTCCACAGCTCGGGGTCGATCGCGTTCCTGCGGTGCGGGCGGTTCAGTGTGAGGGTCCGGACGCCACCGGTGTCGCTGGAGAGCAGGACGGTCACGCGCCCCTCCGCAGCTCGCGCAACTCGTCGTCGGTCAGGCCCAGTTCGGCCAACACCCGGTCGGTGTGCTCGCCCAGCGCGGGGACGGCGCCCATCGGCGGGTCGTAGCCGGAGATGACCGGGGGCGGCAGCAGCGCGGGGACCGGTCCTGCGGGGGTGTCGATGTCACGCCAGCGGTCGCGGGCGGCGAGGTGCGGGTGGGCGAGGACGTCGCTGGGGGTGTTGTAGCGGGCGTTGCCGATGCCGGCCTCGTCGGCGCGGCTCCGGATCTGGGCGAGGTCGTGGCGTGCGCACCAGGCGGCCAACTCCCGGTCCAGCAGGTCGCGGTGGACGACCCGGCCGGGGTTGGTGCGCAGGCGCTCGTCGTCGGCGAGGTCGGGTCTTTCCAGCAACTCCCTTGCGAACCGCTGCCATTCGCGGTCGTTGGTGGTGCCGAGGACGACGGTCTGGCCGTCGGCCGTGCGGTAGGCGCCGTAGGGGGCGACGGCCGGGGAGCCCATGCCGCGGGGTTGCTGGTCCTCGCCGGTGTGGCGGGTGAAGTTCAGGGCGTAGCCCATGAGTTCGGTCATGGTGTCGAAGAGGCTCACCGTCACCGACCTGCCCTCCCGCGCGCCTTGGCGCTCCCGCGCGTCCTGCCGCTCCCCCGCGTACAGCAGCGACACGATCGACAGCGCCGCGTACAGCCCGGTGCTCGCGTCGGCCATCGGCGGCCCCGGCTTCGCCGGCGATCCCGGCGTCCCCGTGATCGCGCAGGCCCCGGACTCGGCCTGGACGAGGAGGTCGTAGGCACGCTTGTGGGAGAGGGGGCCGCCCTGTCCGTAGCCGTCGATCTCGACGGCGATCAGGTCGGGGTGGCGGGTGGCGAGGTCGTCGGGGGCGAGGCCGAGCTTGGCGGTGGTGCCGGGGGCGAGGTTGGACACGAGGACGTCGGCGGTGTCCAGGAGGCGGTGCAGAGTCCGCAGCCCCGCCTCGGACTTGAGGTCGAGCGTCACGGACTCCTTGCCGCGGTTGACCCACACGAAGTGGGCGGAGACCCCGCCCACCACGTCGTCGATGTACCGGGCCGAGTCACCGCCGTCCGGGTTCTCCACCTTGATCACCCGGGCGCCGAGGTCGCCGAGGACCCGGGTGCACAGGGGTGCGGAGACGGCCTGTTCGAGGGCGACGACGGTCACCCCGGTGAGCGGGCCCATCAGATGACCAGGCCGCCGTCGACCGGCAGCACCTGGCCGGTGACGAAGGAGGCCGCGTCAGAGGCGAGGAACACGAAGGCGCCCGCGACCTCCGCGGGCTCCGCCCAGCGGCCGAGCGGGATGCGGGCGAGCATGGTCGCGGCGAACTTCTCGTTCGTACGGATGGTCTCGGTCATCGGGGTCGCGGCCAGCGGGGCGAGGGCGTTGACCTTGATCTGCCGACGGGCCAGTTCACGGGCGAGCGACTTGGTCATGCCGATGATCGCGGCCTTGGCAGCGGAGTAGTTGACCTGGCCGAGGGTGCCGGTGAGGCCCGCCGATGAGGTGACGTTGATGATGCGTCCGGTGCCGTCGGTCGGCAGGAGGGGCAGCGCGGCCTGGGAGCAGGTGAAGGTGCCGAGGACGTGGATGTCCAGGATCCGCCGGAAGGCGTCCTCGTCGAGGTCGGGGAACATGGCCGGTGCGGTGATGCCGGCGTTGTTCACGAGGATGTGCAGCGTGCCGTCGGCGAGGGCGGCCGCCTGTGCCACCGCCGCGTCGGCGGCTCCCCGGTCCCGTACGTCCAGCGGCGCGCTGTCCGCCGTACCGCCCGCGGCGGTGATCTTCTCGGCGACGGTCGCGGCGGCCGTTCCGTCGACGTCCGTGACGAGGACGGCCGCGCCGGCGGCGGCGAGTGCGTGGGCGACCGCGGCGCCGATCCCGCCCGCGGCGCCGGTGACCAGCGCGGAGCGGCCGGTCAGGTCGAACAGCCCGTTGTTCATGGGGTCCTTCACATCAGTCGGAGGCAGGCAGGGGCTTGGCCGCTTTCAGGGTCAACGGGACGCCGTCGCAGGCGAGTTCACCGGAGCCCGCGCTGGTGCAGAGCACTTCCAGGGTGTCCTCGGCGTCGACGTACCGCTTGCCGAGGAGGGTGACCGGTTCGGCTCCGGTCGGCGGCACGGCCGGAGCGCCGGTGGCGGGGATCATCGGGCTGCCGCCGCAGGTCAGGGCGGGGGCGCGGTCGGCGGCGGCGCGGACGACGACCACGCGGGTGGTGCAGACCGTGCTGGCGAGCTGGTCACCGGGCCGTGGGGTCGGTGCTGGCGAGGTCATGGTTCAGGTCCTTTCCGGCCAGGGGTCCGGGAGCCAGGGGTCCGGGAGTGGTCCCCCGGGCGGGCGGGGTGCCCAGGCGGTCGGCGAGCACGGCGAGGTCGTAGGACTGGCGGGCCATCCAGAACCGCAGGAATCCGGTGAGCGAGTAGCGCAGGAACAGTGCGGCGCCCACCACGGTCGCGGCGATCCCGCCGAGGCCGAGGGCGAGGCCGTCGCGCTGGTCGAGGGGGTTCTGGGTGGTGTGGGTGATGGCGTAGGCGGAGGCCGCGAGGACCAGGCCGAGCACCATCAGGGCGGCGCCGAGGCGCAGCCAGAGGGTCGTGCGGGCGGTGGCCGGGTCGGGGATCTTCAGTTCGGCCAGTTCCCGGACGAAGCGGTCGGCCCGTGGCTCACCGGACGTGGGTGTCATGCGGAACTCCCCAGATAGAGGGCGGACAGTTCGTCGCGCAGGCCGCCGTCGGGGCGGCCCTGGCGCTCGACCCGGCCGCGGACGAGGACGGCCGCGTGGTCGGCGATGCCGAGGACTGCGGCCGCGAACTGTTCGACGACCAGGACCGCCACGCCCTGCCGGGCGATCTCGGCGACCTGTTCGTAGAGCTTGGCGACGACCAACGGGGCCAGTCCCATGGACAGTTCGTCCAGGAGCAGGACGGCGGGGTCGGTGGCGAGGCCCCGGGCCAGGGCGAGCATCTGCTGTTCGCCGCCGGAGAGGGTGCCGGCCGCCTGGGAGCGGCGGCTCGCGAGGACCGGGAAGCGGGTGAAGGCGATGTCCTCGATCTCCGCGCGGCTGCGGCCGGTGAAGGTCATCATCAGGAGGTTGTCGCGGACCGAGAGGTTGGGGAAGACCCCGCGTCCCTCGGGGATCAGGCACACCCCGGCGCGCGCGAGACCGCGCGGGTCGGCGCCGGTGACGTCCCGGCCGCCCAGCACCAACCGGCCGGACCGGGCGGGGTGCAGGCCGGCGGCGACCCGTAGCGTGGTCGTCTTGCCGGCGCCGTTGGGGCCGAGCAGGGCCACCACCTGCCCGGCGCGGACATGCAGGTCCACGCCGTGCAGGACGGTGATGCCGTCGTGGGCGGCGCGGATCCCGCGCAGTTCGAGCAGGGCGTTCACGCGTCCCCCAGATAGGCGGCCAGGACCGTCTCGTCGGCGCGGATCACGTCGGGCGGGCCGACCGCGATGACTTTGCCGAGGTCGAGCACGTACACCTCGTCGCACACACCCATGACCAGGCCCATGTCGTGCTCGACGAGGACGACCGCGGTCCCGTCGGCGGCCACGGAACGCAGCAGGGCCGCGAACCGCTCGGTCTCCTCACCGTCCTGCCCGGCAGCGGGCTCGTCGAGGAGCAGCAACCCTGGGCGTACGGCGAGGGCGCGGCCGACCTCGACGAGGCGGGCCACGCCGGTGGGCAGGGTGTCGGCGCTCGCGTCGGCGATCTCCGCGAGCCCGAGCCGCTTCAGCAGGTCGTCGGCGACGGAGCCGGCCCGGCGCCGCGAAGGGCCGAGTTCGGCGGCGACGAGGAGGTTGTCGCGGACGCTCAACCGCCCGAAGAGTTCCAGGCGTTGGAAGGTGCGGGCGAGTCCGTGCCGGGAGCGGCGGGCCGGGCCGTACCGGGTGACGTCCCGGCCACCCAGCACGACCCGCCCGGAGGAGGGCCTGCGCAGTCCGGACACGACGTCGAACAGGGTGGATTTCCCTGCCCCGTTGGGTCCGATGAGGCCGGTGATCCGGCCGCGTTCGGCGCTGAGGCCGACGCCGTCGAGGGCGCGGTTGCCGCCGAAGGCGACGGTCACTCCGCTAACTTCCAGCAGTGGCACGGGCCAGCACCTCCCGGTCCTGCGGGCGCCAGGGTCGTCGTACGCCCCACCACTCGACCGGCACGTCCGGTGCCGCTTCGGGGGCCCGGCGTGCGGCCGCCCAGGCACGCAGCGCGTACGCCACGGCGAGTGAACCCAGCAGCAGCGTCCAGCCGTTGATCAGGTCGGTCAGTCGCAGGGCCCAGCCCAGTGCGAGTGCGGCGAGGAGGGCGGGCAGGGCGATCCGGTCGCGGCCGAGTGGCTCCCACTGGCTGCGGAGGCGGGAAATAAGTCCCTGGGGGCTGTGGCCCAATCCCATTCCGGCGAGCGCGGGGAGCACGCTGACGATGTTCTGGGTCCAGGACGCGAGGCCGATCAGGATGTTGGGGCCGATGTACGCCGTCCCGGCGAACAGGCCGTTGCCGACCGCGCCGAGGCCGCCGATGACCGCGACCAGGAAGATCGGGAGCCCGGCGATCAGACTGAACTGGTCGGCGGTGACGGCCTGTTGCTGCATGCCGTAGAGGGCACCGCCGAGTCCGGCGATCCCGGCGGACAGGGCGAACACGGCCACCTTGGCGACCAGGAGGTTGCCGCCGAGCGTGGCGTACGCGGCCTCGCTGTCCCTGAGCGCGATGAGCCGGCGTCCGAATCCGCTGCGGCGCAGCCAGGCGACCCCGAGGGAGGCGAGGCCGAGGCAGACGGCGGCCACGACGGTCAACTCGGAGGCGGAGTTCAGGTGTTGGCCGAAGAGGCTGGGGCCGACCGCGTTCACCGATCCCTGGTCGAAGAAGGCGATCCGCATCCCCAGGACGTCGAAGGAGGGCAGGGTGAAGATCCACCGGTCCAGGACGACCGCGAACGCGGCGGTGCCGAGGGCGAGATAGACGCCCGAGAAGCGCAGGGCGGGCAGGGCGACCAGGGCTCCGGCGGCGGCCGAGACGGCGATCGCGGCGGCCAGCGCCCAGAGTTGGCCGTGGGAGCCGAGGTGTCCCCAGACGACCGCGCCGATGCCGGCCATGCTCAGCTGGCACAGGGAGATCTGTCCGGCGTACCCGGCGAGCGGGACGTAGGACAGGGCGACGATGCCGAGCGAGAAGATCGGCCCGTAGGTGACGAGGTCGGCCTCGCCGAGCGTGGTGGCCAGGACCAGGGCGAAGACCACCGTGGCGGCGGCGAAGACGGGGGTGCCGCGCAGTGAGGGGGCCGGGACCTGCACCAGCCGGTGCTCGCGGTGGCGCAGGCGGGGGTTGCGGAAGAAGAGCAGGGCGAGGAAGAGCAGCAGGGCGGGGGCGGCCAGCCGGAGCCCGGGCAGGTAGTCGTTCTGCGGGAGATAGCCGGTGAGGTAGCTCTCCAGGCAGCCGACGACGACCGCGCCCAGGAAGGTCAGGGGGAGGCTGCGGAGTCGGCCGAAGACGGCGGCGGTGTAGGCGCTGACGATCAGCAGGGAGAGCTGCGAGGCGTCCAGCGCGACGGTCGGGGCGATCAAAATGCCGCCGATCGCGGCGAGTTGGGTGCCGAGGATCCATGCGGTGCGGCCGGCGCGGGTCGGGTCGGCGCCGGTGAGGCGGGCGAGCGCGGGGTCGTCGACGGTGGCCCGCATCTCGGTGCCGGCGCGGGTGCGGTTGAGCAGGAACCACAGGCCTGCGGCGACCGCCACGGCGACCGTCATGGTGAGGGCCTGGTGCCAGGTGACGGTGGCCGGGCCGAGGTGGAGGGCGTCCCGGTCGGCGAAGAACGTCTGGAGCGGGCGGGGGACGTTGGGGTCCCAGATCCAGCGGGCGGCGGCGATGGCGCCGCTGAGCAGCGCCACGGTCATCACCAGCCGTTCGGCCTCGCCGAGGTGCTGCACGGGCCGCATCAGGACCCGTTCGACGGCGAGGCCGAAGCCGGGGGCGAGCACGAGCAGCACCACCGCCAGGGCCACCGGGACCGGCCAGCCCCAGCCGACGGTGAACTGCCAGTAGCAGAACGCCGCGAGCATGCCGGCCGCCCCGTGCGCGAAGTTGAACACGCCCGTGGTGACGTAGGTCAGCACCAGTCCGCTGCCGATCACCGCGTAGACGGCGGCGGTGGTCAGCCCGACGATCCCGAAGGTGAGGAACTGCTCCATCAGGTCACATCACTTCACGTCACTCATGCTCTTGCCGACGTCGGCGAGAGTGAGCGGCTTGCCGTAGTTCCCCTTGAACTCGTACGTGGGCGCGTTGCAGCGGTAGGCGCCGTCGTTGGGGGCGAAGTCGGCTGGCTCCCAGCCCTTGGAGCTGGCCTTCTCGATGTTGAAGCAGGTCAGCGGGGCGTCCGACTTGCTCAGGTCGACCGGGGCGAGCAGTCCGCCGCCGGTCCACGCGGTCTCCTTGCGGGCGGCCTCGTAGACGCACGTGCGGGTGAGGGCGTCGCCGCAGCTCTTCGCGGACTTGGCGAACAGCAGCCAGGAGGCGAAGCCGCGCACGGCGGGCAGGGTGAGCTGGGCGTCAGGGGCGTACTTCTTGAAGAGGTCCACGAGTTGCTCGGTCGCCGGGTTGTCGGCGGCCTTCTCCAGGGGGTACACCCCGCTGAGGTCGGCGAGGTTGTTCTGGAAGTCGGCGGACTTGCCCGCGAGTTGGAGGAAGGCGGGGCCGTAGGAGTTGTTGTTGGCGTCGATCCAGTCGAGCTTGTAGTTCATGGAGGTCAGGACCTGCTCCAGCTTGGCCAGCTGGACGAAGTCCCCGTTGAAGATCAGGCCCTTGACGCCCTTGCTCTTGATGGACTGGGCGTACGGTGTCCAGTCGGAGACGCCCGCCGCCGGGTAGAGGTCCTTGTAGACGAACTTCCCGCCGACGGCCTGAAGGCCTTCCTGCGCCTCGGCGTTGATGACCTTGGTGACCGGTGCGTCACCGCCGATGATGCCCAGGGCGCCCGCGGACTGCGGGTAGGCGGTCTTCAGCAGCCAGTCGTAGTAGCCCGCGTAGCGGTTGTACGACGCTCCGCCGGTGGCGTTGAGCTGCAGGTCGGAGCCGTTGTTCTGGATCTGGCTGACCTGGGCCGGGAAGTCGGGCAGCAGACAGTTCAGGCGGTCCTTGACGCCGAGGGCGTCGAGGGCCGCGCCGCCGCCGACCAGGGCGAAGTCCTCCTTGCAGGCCTCCAGCATCCGCTGGCGGACCTCCATCAGCTTGGAGTCACGGGTGGTGGCGGTGAGCTTGCGGCCGTCGATGCCGCCGGCCGCGTTGCACCAGGAGGTGAACACCTTGGCGGTGTCCACGAATTCGGACTTCTTGGTGAAGCCGACGTCGGAGAAGACGCCGACCTCGATGGAGTCGGCGGTGACGCCCTGGGCGGACGGGGACTTGGCGTCGCCGGGTCCGCAGACGTCCTTGAGGTCGCCGAAGTCGGCGGTCGCGGCCTGCTGGGCGGCCTTGGTGGCGCCGTCGTCGGACGTGCCGCCGCTGTCGTCGTGGCCACCGCATCCGGCGACGGCGAACAGCGCGGTCGCCGCGAGGGCGGCGGGAATTGCCTTGGCTCTCACGGAAGTTCCCCTCGTCGGTGGTGGCTACTTCTCCGGGACGGCGAAGGTCTTGAGTTCCAGGAACTCCTCCAGACCCGCCACGCCCATCTCCCGGCCGATGCCGGACTGCTTGAATCCGCCGAACGGGGCGTCGGCGGCGAAGAAGTTGCCCCCGTTGATGCTGAACGTGCCACTGCGGATGCGCCGGGCGACGGCGGCCGCGTGCTCGTCGTCGGCGCCGAGCACCGCGCCCGACAGGCCGTAGACCGAGTCGTTGGCGATGCGGACGGCGTCGTCCTCGTCGTCGTAGGCGATGACCGCGAGGACCGGTCCGAAGACCTCCTCCTGCGCGATCTCGAAGTCCGGCTCGACGTCGGCGAGGAGCGTCGGCTCGTAGAAGAAGCCCTCGCGGTCGGCGGGCCTGCCGCCGGTGACCAGCCGGGCCCCCTCCGCGACCGCCCGCTCCACCATGGTGTGCGCCTTGGTGCGCTGCTTCTCGCTGATCAGGGGGCCCATGTGGGTCGCCGCGTCGGCGGGGTCGCCGTACCTGACCCGGCCGAGCATGGCGGCGACCAGGCCGACGATCTCGTCGTACTTGGCGCGCGGGACGAGCAGGCGGGAGGTGAGCGCGCAGCCCTGTCCGGAGTGGGAGCAGATGGTGAACGCGGCGAACACGGCGGCGTTCTGGACGTCGGCGTCGTCGAGCACGATCATCGCCGACTTGCCGCCGAGCTCCAGGAACACCCGCTTCAGGGTGACGGCCGCGGCCGCCATGATCGCCCGGCCGACCGGCGTCGACCCGGTGAAGGTGATCATGTCGATGTCCGGGTGGGTGGTGAGCAGCTCGCCGGTGCCGGGCCCGGAGGAGACGAGGACGTTCACGACGCCCGCGGGGATGTCGGTCTCCTCGGCGATGATCCGGCCGAGCGCGAGGGTGGTCCACGGGGTGTCCGGGGCGCCCTTGAGGACGACCGTGCAGCCGGCGGCCAGCGCGGGGGCGAGCTTGGCGAGGGCCAGCTGGTTGGGGAAGTTGTACGGCAGGATCGCGGCGACGACTCCGGCGGCCTCCTTCTCCACCCAGCGGCGGTGCGGGCGGCCCCGGCTCTCGCGTACGCCGAGTTCCTCGCGGAAGGCGTAACCCTCCAGCAGGTCGGCGTAGTACTTCACCAGCTCGATCGGCTCGTCGAGCTGGGGGCCGTGGGTGAGCTGGCGGGGCGCGCCCACCTCGGCGATGGTCAGCTCGCGCAGTTCCTCACGGTGGGTGTGCAGGGCGTCGTAGAGCTGGCGCAGGCAGCGCAGCCGCAGGTCGCGGTCGCGCATCCAGTCCGTCTCGTCGAACGCCCGGCGGGCCGCCTTCACCGCCGCCTCGACATGGACGGGCTCCGCGTCGGACGCGGTGCCCAGCACCTTCCCGGTGGACGGATCGACGGTCTCGAAGCTGCGTGCGGCGCGGACGAGTTCGCCGTCGATCAACAGCCGGTCCTCGTGGAAAAGACTCACGGCTCCCCATCTCTCCCTGGGTTCGCAGGCCCCTGCTTGCCATGGCCCTGCCTGCGGTGGAAAGTAGCTTCTCGCTAGATGAGAAGCAACCGTTCGCGCAGGAGAATTACGCATTCACACAGCAGTGGGAGGAATCGTGCCCGGTCAACGCAGGGGTACCGCGATCGCCATGTCGCACGAGGAGCGGGACGCCTTTCTCCGCGGCAGCCCCGTCTGCCGGGTCGCCACGGTCGGGCCGGGCGGGCATCCGCACAACGGCGCGCTCTGGTTCGTCTGGGACGGGACGGACCTGTGGCTCAACTCGCTGGTACGCAGCCAGCGTTGGACGGACCTCGCGCGGGACGCACGGCTGAGCGTGCTGGTCGACGACGGCGGATTCGAGTTTCTACAGCTCAGGGGTGTCGAGCTGCTGGGGCGCGCCGAGGTGGTCGGCGAGGTGCCGCGCAAGGGCGAGGAGGTCGACGAACTCCGGTCGCCCGAGCGGCTGTTCACCGAGAAGTACGGCGACTTCCGTTACGACGGCCGGCACGCGTGGCTGCGGCTGCACCCGGAGAAGGTCGTCAGCTGGGACTTCGGGAAGCTGCGGGCCTGATGGTTGACGGTCTCGCGATGCACATGGAAACCTTCACTACGGATGAAGAGAATGCCATTCTCACCGAGTCCGTTTCAGGAGGACCCCGCATGCCCCCGCGTCTGCCTCCGTTGCCGGACGACCAGTGGACCGACCGCACGCGCGAGGCGCTGTCCGCGCTCCTGCCCCGCAGGCTGCGCAACGAGCGCGGCGCCGGTCCCGCCATCGGCGCGCTGGCCCGCCACCCCGATCTGGCGGAGGTCTTCCTCCCCTTCAGCACTCACATGCTCTTCAAGAACTCGCTGCCGCCCCGGCTCCGCGAGCTGGTGACGCTCCGGGTGGCGCGGCGCCGCGACTGCGCCTACGAGTGGGCCCACCACCTCAAGCTCGGCCGGGAGGCCGGTCTCACCGACGCCGAGATCGAGGCGGCGGGCGCGGGCAAGGCGGCCGATCCGGTGGAGAGCCTGGTGCTCGCGGCGGTGGACGAGTTGGAGGACGACTCCACACTCTCGGACGGGACTTGGGGCTCACTGGCCGAACACCTCGACGAACACCAGCGGATGGACCTGGTGTTCACGGTCGGCACCTACGCCCTGCTGGCGATGGTCTTCAACGCGTTCGGCGTGCCGGGAGACCACGGAGGAAGCATTGCGGAAGGAAGCGGCGATGACCACTGACGACCTCGTGGAGATCCAGCATCTGCTGGCCCGTTACGCGGTGACCATCACCCGGGGCGACATCGACGGCCTGCTCGCGGTGTTCACCCCCGACGGCACCTACAGCGCCTTCGGCGACACCTACCCCCTCGCGGAGTTCCCGGCGCTGGTCGCGGCGGCCCCCAAGGGGCTGTTCATGACCGGCACGCCCGTCGTCGAGGGCGACGGCGGCGACACGGCGACGGGCACCCAGCCGCTGTGCTTCGTCGACCACGCCACGCACGACCTGCGCATCGGCTACTACACCGACACCTACGTCCGCACCGACGACGGCTGGCGGCTGCACACCCGGGCGATGACCTTCATCCGCCGCAGCGGGGTACACGACTCGGGGCGTCCCCACGCGTTCGAGCGTCCCGCGGTATGAGGACCGTCGCCGAGTTCCGTACGGCTCTGCAGAGTTGGCTCGCGGACCACGACCTCTCCCCCGGCCCCGACCGCTCCCTCGACGCCCAGGTCGCCCAACTCGGCCGGGTGCGCCGGGAGTTGTACGAGGCCGGGTGGATGCGCCACGGCTGGCCCGTCGAAGTGGGGGGACTCGGCGGGCCGGCCGTGTTCCGCGCGGTGCTCGGCGAGGAGGTCGCCGCGCGTGGCCTCGCCGAGCCCGGCATCTGGTCGATGGTCGAGGTCCTGGTCCCCACGCTCATCTCCTACGCGCCACCCGAACTGGCCGCCGAAATGGTGCCGTTGCTCCTCGGCGGCCGGGAGCAGTGGTGCCAGGGCTTCTCCGAACCGGGCTCCGGGAGCGACCTCGCGTCTCTGACCACCAAGGCGGTCCCGCGCGAGGACACCTGGGTGGTGAACGGCCAGAAGGTCTGGACGAGCCTCGCCCAGTACGCGGCCCGCTGCGTCCTGCTGACCCGCACGGCGCCCGGCCACGCGGGCATCACCGCGTTCCTCGTCGACATGGACACCCCGGGCATCACCGTCCGCCCGCTGCGCACCCTGCACGGCGTCGACGAGTTCGCCGAGGTCTTCTTCGACGACGTCGAGGTGCCCGCCACGCGCATGCTGGGCCGTCCCGGCGACGGCTGGCGGCTCGCGATGGATTTGCTCCCGCACGAGCGCTCCACGTGCTTCTGGCACCGGATCGCCCATCTGTACACGCGGGTGGACCGGTTGCTGGACGAGACGACCATGCCGGACGACTCCGCGCTGGGCTCCGCCTACCTCGCCCTCCACACGGCGCGCTGCCGCTCGCACTCGACGCAACGGCGGCTGGCGCAAGGCGCCCGACTCGGCCCGGAGACCTCGGTGGACAAGGTGCTCCTCGCCACCGCCGAGCAACAACTCTTCGAGACCGTACGGGACTTGCTGCCCGGAGTGCTGGAGCTGACCGAGTCGCCGTGGCGTACGGAGTACCTGTACGCGAAGGCGGCCACCATCTACGGCGGCACCGCCGAGATCCAGCGGAACATCATCGCCCGCCGACTGCTCGACCTGGGGAGGGACTGATCGTGGACCCCGCGGAGGTGGAGCTGCTCTCCGAGACCCTGCGCAAGACGATGACGGCGTCGACGGGCGGCCCCGCGCTGGAGACGGCACTGGTCGAACTGGGCTGGCCCGAGCTGCTGGCGGAGTTCCCCGAGGTGGCGATCCCGACGGTGTTCCGGCTGCTGGGCGAGACGGGGGCGCGGGCGGCGGTCCTCAACGACGTGGTGCTGCATGCCGCCGGGCGACCGCTCGGTGGGGCGCCGGTACTGCCGTACGCGGGCGGGCGGTGGGTCGTATGGGAACGCGAGGGTGCTGCATCGGACTACGGGCCCGCCCTTGCCCCCGACGGGCCGCCGAAACCGGACGTCGGCGCTCCGCCGAAGCGGGCCGCCGACGGTCCGCTGAAGCCGGCGGCTTCGCTGGATCCCGAGCTGCCCCTGCGCTCCGTGCCGGCCGGCGATCCCCTGCCGCTGGAAGCCGGTCGCCGGGCCCTCGGCTGGTGGCTGCTCGGCAGCGGGCGGGCCATGCTTGCGCTGGCCCGGACCCACGTCCTCGGCCGGGAACAGTTCGGGCGTCCGCTCGCCTCCTTCCAGGCCGTACGGCATCGGCTCGCCGAGACCTTCGTGGCGCTGGAGGGCGCGGAGGCGGCTCTCGTGGCCGCCGAGGACCCCTTCGGCTCGCTGCTGGCGAAGGCGGCGGCCGGGCAGGCCGCGCTCACCGCGGCCCGGCACTGCCAGCAGGTCCTCGGCGGGATCGGGTTCACCGCCGAGCACCCGCTGCACCGGCACGTCCGGCGCGCGCTCGTGCTGGACGGGCTGCTGGGCAGTGCCCGCGAACTGACCCGCGAGGCCGGGGCGCGGCTGCGCGCGGAGGGCGCGGCGCCCCGGCTGGTTCAGCTCTGAGGCTGGTTCAGTTCTGAGTCACCAGGACAGCGGGCCGTCGGCGAGTCACCAGGGCAGCCGACCGTTCGCGTCGAAGTACCCGCCCGTCGGCCCGTCGGACGCGACCTGCGCCATCCGGACGATGATCTCGGCGCCCTGCTCGGTGGTCTGCGTGCCCGTGTTGCCGTTGAGGTCGGTCTTGGTGAACCCCGGCTCCACGGAGTTGATCCGTATGCCCGGGAACGCCTTCGCGTACTGCACGGTCAGCATGTTCACCGCGGTCTTGGACGTCGGGTAGGCGACGCCCGGGTAGAAGTGCGCGGGGTGGTCCGGGTCGGAGAGATGGGTCAGCGAGGCGAGACCGCTACTGACGTTGACCACGACCGGTGCCGCCGAGCGCCGCAGCAGCGGCAGGAAGGCGTGCAGCACGCGGACGACGCCGAAGACGTTGGTCTCGAACGTGGTGCGTATCTGGTCGGCGGTCAGGGTCTCGGCGACCGGCACGGCGTTGTCCTCGGTGCGGGCCTCCATGCCGGCGTTGTTGACGAGGACGTCGAGTCCGCCCTCGGCCTCGACGGTCTTCGCGGCGGCCTGGACGGACGCGTCGTCGGTCACGTCGAGCTGGACGAACCGCGCGCCCAGTTCCTCGGCGGCCCGGCGGCCGCGCTCCACGTCGCGGGCGCCCACGTAGACGGTGTGCCCCGCCGCGATCAGCTGGCGGGCGGTCTCGTAGCCGAGACCCTTGTTCGCTCCGGTGATGAGTGTTGTCGTCATGCCGTCCACAGTGCGCCGCGGCTCCGGAGGCAGCCAGTCGCCTCCGCTTCCTGGGACCGGCAGTACCAGGCACGTCCCGGGCCGACGGTGTTCACTGGACGCATGGCGACGACCGAGCTGGGACAGGCACTGCGGCGCTGGCGGGACCGGGTCTCCCCGGACGCGGCGGGGCTGCCGGCCGGCGGTCAGCGGCGCGCGGCCGGGCTGCGGCGCGAGGAGCTGGCGCTGCTGGCGGGGATCTCGGTCGACTACGTGACACGTCTCGAACAGGGCCGGGCGGCGAATCCGTCCGCGCAGGTCGTCGAGGCGCTCGCGCGGGCGCTGCGGTTGTCGGCGGACGAACGGACGTATCTCTACGGGCTCGCGGGGCTGGTGCCACCGGGTCCCGACGTCGTCCCCGGCTACATCACGCCGAGCGTGCAGCGGCTCCTTGACCGGCTGGTCGACACCCCGGTCGCGGTCTCCGACGCGGCCATGACGCTGCTCGTGGCCAACCCGATGTACGCGGCGCTCATGGGAGATCCCTCCGCGCTGCGCGGCTTCGAGCGCAACGGCGTGTGGCGCAACTTCACGGGCATGCCGACCCGGGTACGGCACACCCCCAAGGAACGCGAGGCCTTCGAGGTGGGCATGGTCGCCGAACTGCGCGCGACCGCCGCCCGCTATCCGGCCGACCGGGACATCCCGCGCCTGGTCGCCGACCTGCGCACCAGGAGCGAGCGGTTCGCCGAGCTGTGGGACGCGGGGGTGGTGGGCCGGCTCGCGGCCTCGGCCAAGACGGTCGAGCATCCGCTGGTCGGCACGGTCACCCTCGACTGCGACCTGCTCCGCGTGGAGGAGGGCGACCTGCACATCCTCGTCTACTCCGCCGAACCCGGCACCGAGGCCGCCGAGAAGCTCCGGCTGGTCTCGGTACTCGGCACACAGAGCCTGGTCTAGCGGAGTTTCTCCTTCATCTCGTCCAGCTTCGCGAGGATCGGATACCCGCTGACGCTCAGCGCGTTGCCGTGTCCGGTCTGGTGGATGTCGAAGACGGACTGGATCGCCGCGTAGAACCCCTGCACGTCGAGGCTCTGGTTGACGGCCCGCTTGGCCTGGCGGAGCCCGAACGCGGGCATCCGGGCGATCTGCTCGGCGAGTTCACGGGTCGCGGCGTCCAACTCCTCCCGCGCGACGACCTTGTTGACCATGCCGACCTTCTCCGCCTCCTCGGCGGTGAGCGGGCGGCCGGTGAAGAGGATCTCCTTGGCCTTGCGCGGCCCCAACTCCCAGGTGTGGCCGTGGTATTCGACCCCGCCGATACCCATCTGCACGACGGGGTCGGAGAACAGGGCGTCCTCGGCCGCGACGATCAGGTCGCAGGGCCAGCACAGCATCAACCCGCCCGCGATACAGCGCCCTTGGACGGCGGCGATCGTCGGCTTCGGGACGTTGCGCCAGCGCAGGGTGTACTCCAGGTACCGGCGGTTCTCGGCCCGGTAGATCCACTCCAGGGTGATCTCGTTCGGGGCGGGCCAGCGGTCCTTGAGGTCGTGCCCGGCGGAGAAGTGCCTGCCCTCCGCGCGCAGCACGATCACCTTCACCTCTTCATCCTCGGCGGCCCGCGTCCAGGCGGCGTCGAGTTCGTCGAGGAGCGCCGCGTTCTGGGCGTTGGCGACCTCGGGCCGGTTGAGGCTGATCGTGGCGATGTGGTCCTTCACCTCGTACAGGATGTGCACGGAGTTCTCCTCACCGTCGGGGCAGACCGAGCACGCGCTCGGCGATGATCGTGCGCTGGATCTCGGAGGTGCCGCCCGCGATGGTGCCGCCGAAGCTGCGGGCGTAGCGGTTGAACCAGCTGGCGGAGTCGTCGTCATAGCTCATGTGGTGGTACGGCGCCGTCCGCGCCGGATGGTCGAGCCCGTCCGGTCCGCACGCCTCCAGGACGTGTTCCAGGGCGCGTTGGGCCGACTCCGAGCCGAAGACCTTGAGCACGGACAGCGCGGGCACGTCCTGTTCGCCGCGGGCGGCCCGGGCCAGGGCGGCCGAGCCGAGCAGCCGTAGCGCCTGGAGGTCCATGACGAGGGTGGCGTACCAGTCCTTCTCCAGCGTGTTCGTCGGCCGGAAGTCCCGCAGGACCTCGCTCATCCGCTCGGCCTCGCCGAGCCACATGAGCGTGCGCTCGTGCCCCAGCGAACCGTTCGCGACCCGCCAGCCCTCGTTGAGCGGGCCGACGAGGTTCTCGGCGGGGACCCGGACGTTCTCGAAGAAGACCTCGTTGAAGTCCTTGTCGTCGGGGCTGGTGTACGAGGCGAAGGGCCGGCGCGTCACGCCGGGGGTGTCGGTGGGGATGAGCAGGACGCTGATGCCCTGGTGTTTCGGGGCGTCCGGGTCGGTGCGGACGAAGGTGAGCAGGACGTCGGCGTCGTGGGCGCCGGACGTCCACACCTTCTGGCCGTTGACGGTGAAGTGGTCGCCGTCGAGTTCCGCGCGGGTGCGCAGGGAGGCGAGGTCGGAGCCGGCGCCCGGTTCGCTCATGCCGAGGGCGGCGGTGATCTCGGCGCGCAGGATGCGCACGGCCCACCGGTGCTTCTGTTCCTCGGTGCCGAAGGAGAGCAGGGAGGCGGCGATGATGCCGACGCCCTGCGGGTTGAAGGAGTGGTAGATCCGGCGGCGGGACAGCTCCTCGCGGTGCACGTACTGCTGGATCACCGTCGCGTTGCGGCCCCCGAACTCCGGCGGGTTGCCGGGCAGCAGCCAGCCCTCGTCGAACTGGAGGCGCTGCCAGCGCCGGGCCCATTCGGGGAGGTCGGCGGTGGACCGGGACCGCTGGGCGGCCTCGGCCTCCGTCGGCAGGTGGGCGTCGAGGAAGGCCGCGAACTCGGCGCGGAATGCCTCGACTTCGGGGTCAAAGGACAGGCGCATGGCACCCCTCAGACGATCGCATGGCTCTCCTCGGCTATCAGCGCCCGGTGGTGGGCGGCGCCGCCCAGCAGCAGCTCCCCGGCCTTGGCCCGCTTGATGGCGAACTGGAGGTCGTTCTCCCAGGTGTGCCCCATGGCCCCGAACAGCTGCACGGCGTTGCGGAAGACGAGGGCCTGGCACTCGCCCGCCGCCGCCTTCGCCATGGAGGCGGCGAGCCGGCGGCGGGGATCGTCCTCGGCGATCGTCAGCGCGGCGAAATAGGCGAGGGCGCGGGCCCGTTCGACCGCCACGTGCATGTCGGCCGCCTTGTGCTTGACGGCCTGGAAGGAGCCGATGGGCGCGCCGAACTGATGGCGGGTACGGGCGTGTTCGAGGACCAGGTCGAGCGCGCGCCGGCAGGCCCCGACCATCGTCAGGGCGAGGCCGGTCAGGGCGAGGTGCCGGGCCGATTCGGGGTCGGCGTCGCTGCGGGACTCCGCCGTCACCCGCACGCGGTCGAAGGTGACGTCGGCGAGGTGCAGGACGGGGTCGAAGGCGGGGGTGCGTACGGCGGTCACCGCGTCGGCCGGTACGACGAAGACGCCCGCCTCCGTCACCACGGCCAGCCGGTCGGCTCGGTCGCCGTCGAGGACGTGGCGCGCGGTGCCCTCCAGGAGCCAACCGCCCCCGTCCGGGCGGGCGATGACCCCGTCGAACACGGCGGCACCGGCCCGTCCCGGCTCGACCGAGTCTCCCGCCAGCGGGGCGAACTGCGTGAGCGTGGCCAGGTAGGGCGTCGGATCGGTCGCGCGGCCCAACTCCTCCAGCACGATCGCGAGTTCGACCGTATCGGCGGGATCGGTCAGCTCGGTCCAGCCCAGGTCGCCGTAGACCCGCCACAGCGGACCCGGGTCGGCGCCGGTGTCGACGACGGCCCGGACCAGCGTCGGCGGGCACTCCTTGGCGACGGCCTTGTGCACGGTGTCCTGCCACAGGCGCTGCTCCGCGTCGAACTCAAACAGCATCACGGCTCCTCAACAAGAGAATATAATTCTCTCAATCTGAAATCCTCAGTCTCCTCCATGTCATCCGAGGTGTCCAGGCTGGAGGTGCGAGCTTGCCGCTACACTCCAGTAATGTTCTCTCCATGACACAGAAGGCGGACCAGCCCGTGAGCAGCCCGAGCGAGGAACCGGCCTGGAAGCAGCGCGCCGTCGAGCGTTCCACCCAGGCGGCCAAACGTCGGGCCGAGCAACGCGTCGAGCGGTTCCTCGACGCGGCGCAGGCGATCATGGCGGAGAAGGGCACCACGGACTTCACCGTCCAGGAGGTCGTCGACCGCTCCCGCCAGTCCCTGCGCAGCTTCTACCAGCACTTCGACGGCAAGCACGAGCTGCTCCTCGCCCTGTTCGAGGACGCCATGAGCAAGTCGGCGGACGAGCTGCGGACCGCCGCGGCCGAGCAGTCCGGTCCGCTGGAGCGGCTCAGGGTCGTCGTCCAGACCCTGTTCGACAGCTCGCGCCCGAACCCCACCGGCAAGCAGGCGCCGCTGTTCACGGACTTCGCGCTGCGCCTGCTGGTCTCCCACCCCGCCGAGATGCGGGTGGCGAACGCGCCGCTGCTCGCGCTGTTCACCGAGCTGATGACGGAGCTGGAGGAGGCGGGGCTGCTCCGCGAGGGCTTCAAGGCCCGCCGGGTGGCCGCGCTGACCATGCAGACCGTCATGTTCAACGCGCAGTCCAGCGGTCAGGAGGGGTCCCACCCGCTCACCTCGGAGGAGATCTGGGACTTCTGCGCGAAGGGGTTCACGCTCAGCTGACGCCTGGGCGTCCTCTGACCGAGGACCCCTTGAGAACCCCATTCTCACAGTCGTAAATATCGCTTACGCTCGGGGCATGCCGCTTGCCTCGAGTGACCTCTGGGACGATCTGCTCGCCTGTCTCGACCTGCGCACACACCCTTCGGGAGCGCCCTTCGTGTACGAGGGGCGCAACCAACGGCTCGGCTACCACCGGCTGTTCGGCGGACAGCTGCTGGCCCAGTTCGCCCGCGCCGCGCAGCTCGTCTGCCCGGAGAAGACCGTCAAGTCCCTGCACGCCGTGTTCGCCCGCGCCGGCCTGACCGGGGAGCCGGTCCGCTACGAAGTGGAGCGCCACCACGACGGCGGTTCCTTCGCCGCGCTGACGGTCGTGGCCCGCCAGTCCAAGGGCGTGGTGGCCACCGCCTCGGTCTCCCTGCACGCGCCGGAGGACGGTCCGGAGCACCAGACGGCCGCCGCCGTCCCGCCGCTGCCGGGCCCCGAGCACCGCACCGACCTGCATCCGCTGCCCTGGGAGACGCGGACCCTCACCGACCTGGACTCCCCCGGCTCGGAGCCGCCCGAGTTCGACCTGTGGATGCGGACCCCGTCGGCGACGGCCGGCCTCGCCCCCGCCCTCACGGCGTACGCCACCGACCTCACGCTCATCGGCACCGCACTGCGCCCGCTCAAGGGGCTCACCCAGCACGACTCCGGCACGGCGTTCACCTCCGCCGTCACCTCGCACACGGTCTGGTTCCACCGGCCGTTCGACGCGGGCGGCTGGCTGCTGCTGCGCCAGCACAGCCCGATCCTGGCGCACGGCCGCTGCTTCGGCCGGGGGGACGTGTTCACCGAGGACGGCGCACTCGTCGCCTCTTACGGCCAGGAGGCCCTTCTGCGCTTCACCGGGGAGGCGGCATGAGCGCGTACCGGGTGGTGCAGTGGGCGACCGGCACGATCGGGTCCCGTGCGCTGCGGGCCGTCGTCGAGCATCCCGGGCTGGATCTCGCGGGTGTGTACGTCCACTCGGCGGAGAAGGCCGGGCGGGACGCGGGCGAACTGTGCGGAATCGACACGACTGTCGGGGTGACGGCCACTCAGGATCTCAGGGAAGTACAGGCGTTGGGCGCGGACTGCGTGCTCTACATGCCGTTGCTGTGCGACGTCGACGAGGTGTGCCGGATCCTGGAGTCGGGGGCGAACGTCGTGACCACGCGCGGGGAGTTCCATCATCCGCCGAGCATGAATCCCGACGTACGCAAGCGGGTCGAGGCCGCCTGCGAGCGCGGTGGGACATCGATCCACAGCACCGGCAGCAGCCCGGGGTTCATCACGGAGGCGGTGCCGCTCATGCTGACATCGATCGCACGGCGGCTGGACTCGCTGACGATCGACGAGTACGCCGATCTGTCCCAACGCCCTTCTCCGGAGCTGCTGTTCGCGGTGATGGGCTTCGGGGCCGCGCCCGCCGCCTTCGACGAGGGGCGGCTGAGCCACGCGCGCACCAGCTTCGGCCCGTCGCTGCGGCTGGTCGCCGACGCGCTCTCATTGCCGCTCGACTCCCTTGAGGCAGGCGGGGAGTTGGCGACCGCACGGCGCCGAGTCCGGATCGCCGCCGGCGAGTTGGCCGCCGGCACCGTCGCCGCGCAGCGCCTCACGGTCACGGGGCTGCACGCCAGCCGACCCCTCCTCAGCTTCCGTGCCACCTGGTACTGCACGACCGACCTCGACCCGGCCTGGGCCCTGCACGACACCGGCTGGCACATCTCGGTCGACAGCGATGCCCCGCTGGAGGTCGGCCTGCGCTTCCCGGTGCCGCTGGACCGGATGGCGGCGGTGTCCCCGGCGTACACGGCGAACCGCGCGGTGAACGCGGTGCCGTTCGTGTGCGCGGCACAGCCCGGGATCCGTACGACGCGGGAACTGCCGCAGATCACGGCGACGTTGGGCCCGGCGTCCACGGGTTGAGCGCCCTACGGCGCGGGCACCTCGACGACCATCGCCGACCCCATCCCACCGCCCGCACACATCGCGGCCACACCGATCCCCCCGCCCTGGCGCCGCAGTTGATGCACCAGGGTGACCAGCATCCGCGCCCCGGTGGCCGCGACCGGATGTCCCAGCGAACAGCCGCTGCCGTTGACGTTGACCCGGTCGGGGTCGAGCTCCAGACGGCGTACGGCGGCCACGGCGACGGCGGCGAACGCCTCGTTGATCTCGAACAGGTCGACGTCGGCGATGGTGAGCCCGGCCCGGGCGAGCGCCTTCGGGACGGCCTTCAACGGGGCGAGTCCCGTCTCGGCGGGGTCGACACCCACATGCGCCCAGGACCGCACGACGGCCAGGACAGGCAGCCCCGACGAGGCGGCCGCGCCCTCGCTCGCCACCGCCAGCACCGCCGCGCCGTCGTTGCCGCCGCACGCGTTGCCCGCGGTGATGCTGAACCCCTCGATCTCCGGATGCAGCGGCTTGAGCGCGGCGAGTTTCTCCAACGACGTGCTGCGACGCGGGTGTTCGTCCACGGAGAAGAGCCCGTGCGGGGTCTCGATCGGCACGATCTCCTCCTCGAAGCGCCCCTCGTCGATCGCGCGGACGGCGTTGCGGTGCGAACGCAGCGCCCAGGCGTCCATGTCCTCCCGGCTGATGCCGACCCGCTGGGCGGTGTTCCAGCCGACGGTGATCGACATGTCCGCGTTGGGGGCGTCCGGCCGGTCGGGATGGGTCGGCGGCATCCAGGGCTCGACCCACTCGCCGTCGACGCGGAAGCGCGATTTCGGCGCGGTGGAGGCGGAGTTGACGCCACCGGCGATGACGAGGTCGTCCATGCCGGCCCGGACGGACGCGGCCGCGTCGGCGACGGCGGTCAGACCGGCGGCGCAGTGCCGGTTGACGGCCTGGCCGGGGACCGCGGTGAGCCCGGCGGTCAGGGCCGCGTGCCGGGCGAGGACCCCGCCGCCGTAGAGGCCCTCCCCGAGGATCACGTCGTCCACCCGCTCCGGGTCGAGACCGCGCGCCACCGCGCCGACGACATGGTCGGCGAGGTCGAAGGCGGTGGTGTCGCGCAGGGTCCCCTTGACGGCGGTGCCGACGGGGGTGCGCAGGGCGGACACGATGACTGCCTCGGGCATGGACGTCTCCAACCGATTCGGCGGGCCGGACGGGATCACAGCACCGTACGAGAATGCTACTCTCGCAAAATCAGAACGTCACTCGCAAGGGAGCTGTCATGCAGATAGCGGGGTCGTCCGCGCTCGTGGTCGGCGGGACCGGCGGTCTGGGCGAGGCGACGGTCCGCCGGCTCCACGCGTCGGGCGCGGCCGTGGTGGTCGCCGACCTCGCCGACGACAAGGGCAAGGCCCTGGAGGCGGAGCTGGGCGTCCGGTACGTGCGGACGGACGCCACCGACGAGGACGACGTCCTCGCGGCCGTCACCGCGGCCGAGTCCCTGGCCCCGCTGCGGATCTCGGTGGACGTGCACGGCGGTCCGGCGAGCGGGGGGCGGCTGATCGGCAAGGACGGTTCACCGCTGGATCTGGCCGGGTTCCGGCAGACGGTCGACATCTACCTCACCGGCGTCTTCAACGTCATGCGGCTGGCGGCCGCCGCGATGGCCCGCCAGGAGCCGCTGGACGGCGACGGGGGCCGGGGCGTGATCGTGAACACCGCCTCCATCGCGGCGTACGAGGGCCAGACCGGCCAGCTGCCCTACGCCGCCGCCAAGGGCGGGGTCGCCGCCATGACCCTGGTCGCCGCCCGCGACCTCTCCCCGCTCGGCATCCGGGTCCTCACCATCGCCCCCGGCACCTTCCTGACCCCGGCCTACGGTCAGGCGGGCGACCGCCTTGAGGCGTACTGGGGTCCGCAGGTCCCGCACCCCCGCCGTATGGGCCGCTCGCCTGAGTACGCGGCCCTGGTCCAGCACCTCTGCGAGAACGACTACCTCAACGGCGAGGTGATCCGCCTGGACGGGGCGCTGCGGTTCCCGCCCAAGTGAGGACGCCGTTGTCAGTGCCGCGTGGCAGCCTGGCGGTATGACGAGGGAAGCCTTCCGGGTGCGTCCCCTGGACCGGGACGCGTGGCCCGACTTCGCGGCGCTGATCGAGCGGCACCAGGATGTGGTCGGCGGCTGCTGGTGCATGCCCTCCGGTGAGAAGGGCGGGGAACACGCCTCGCTCGTGTACGACGGCTCGCGCTGCGTCGGCTGGTGCCGGTTCGGGCCGACCGCCGAACCGCCCGCGGTCGGACGCTGGCGGGTCATCTGCTTCTTCGTCGACAGGGCCCACCGGCACAGGGGCGTGGCGTCGGCCGCCCTCGACGGTGCCCTCGACGAGATCGCGCGTCTGGGCGGCGGCACCGTGGAGAGCTACCCCGAGGACACCGAGGTGGCACTGTTCGAGAGACACGGCTTCGAGCGCACCCGCCGGATCGGCGGGCACCACTGGGTGGTCACACGAACAGTCCCGGGCTAGGCACCACCGGTCAGTCGCTCCAGAGTCGTGCGGAAGTCCTCCGTGGTGAAGGAGTGCTCCTCGGCCGTCGTGGCGTAGTCGAGGGTGGCGAGGACCGCGCGTTCCAGGTGCATGTTGAGGAGGCGCTTGGTGGTCTCCACCGCCTGCCGGGGCAGGCCCGCGATCCGCTTGGCGCAGGCGGTCGCCTCGGCCAGGGGGTCGGCGACCGCGTGGTTCGCCAGTCCCATGGCCACCGCCCGCTCCGCGGGGATGCGGGCGCCGGTCAGGGCGTACTCCTTGGCCAGCAGCAGGCTGGTGTGCAGGGGCCAGGTGAGCGGGCCGCCGTCCGCGGCGACGAGACCGACCTGGACGTGCGGATCGGCGAGGTGAGCGGTCTCCGCGATGTAGACGGTGTCGCTGAGGGCGACGAGGCTGCATCCCAGGCCCACGGCGGGGCCGTTGACGGCCGCGACGACCGGGACGCGGCACCGCACCATGCCGAGCACGATGTCCCGGCCGTGCGCGATGGACCGGGCCCGCAGCTCCGGGTCGCGGCGCAGTTCGTCGAGGTAGCCGAAGTCGCCGCCCGCCGAGAACGCCTTCCCCGCGCCCGTGAGGACGGCCGCGCGGGCGTCCCGGTCCTCGCTCAGCCGGGGCCAGAGCCGGGCGAGGCCGGTGTGGAGGGCGTCGTTGACGGCGTTGAGCGCGTCGGGCCGGTTGAGGGTGACGATCCGCAGCGGACCGTCCGCCCGGACCTGGATCTCCTCCGGCATGCCGTACAGGTTCTCCGTCATGTCAGACTCCAAGTCCCAGGATGCGCGAGGCGATGATGTTCTTCTGGATCTGCGAGGTCCCGCCCATCACGCTCTGCGCGCGGCTGTAGAGGTAGGCGTTCAGCAGCTCGGGGTCCTCGGTGCCGCCGACGGTCAACGCCGCGTGTCCCACGGCCTGTTCGGCCCAGGTCATCAGCAGCTTGTCGAGGGAGCCCTCGGGGCCGTGGGAGACGCCGTCGAGCTGTTCGGAGAGCCGTCGGCGGACGTGCAGGCGGAGCATCTCGGCCTCGACGGCGGCCCAGGCGAGTTCGGGCGGCGGTGGGGACCCGGCCGTACGCGCGGCGAGTTGGCGGACGAGCTTGCCATAGCGGGCGGAGAAGCCGAGGGTGGCGGGCTCGCGTTCGTGGCCGACGACGGTCATCGCCAGCTTCCAGCCCTCCCCCGGCGCACCCACCATCTGGTCGGCGGGGACGCGCGCGCCGTCGAAGAGGACCTGGCCGAACTCCTTGGTCACTCCGCTCATCATCTTCAACGGACGCTGTTCGACGCCCGGTTGGTGCATGTCGAGGACGAACGCTGAGATGCCCTTGTGCCGGGGTACGTCCGGGTCGGTGCGGGCCAGCAGCAGACACCAGTCGGCGACGTCGGAGTAGCTGGTCCAGATCTTGTGGCCGTGCACGACGTAGGAGTCGCCGTCGCGGGTGGCCCGGGTGGTGAGGGAGGCGAGGTCGGAACCGGCGCCGGGTTCGCTGAAGCCCTGGCACCAGCGTTCGGTGCCGTCGATCATGCCGGGCAGGAAGCGGCGGCACAGCTCCTCGCCGCCGTGCCGGCCGAGGCCCTGGACCAGGTAGCCGAGGCTGGGCCGGGGCGGGGCGCCGGCCCGGGCGAGTTCCTCGTCGAGGATGACGTCGTAGACGGGCGGGAGTTCGTGGCCGCCGTACTTCCTGGGCCAGGAGAGTCCGAAGAACCCGGCCGCGTGCAGGGCGCGGTGCCATTCGCCCTGCCGGGCCCAGTACTCGTCGCCCGCACTCGGGAAGGTGCCCGCCCGTTCGGCGAGCCAGCCCCGCAACCGGACCCGGAACGCGGCCTCTTGGGGAGAGTCACGAAAGTCCAAGGTCCAACTCCTCCAGGCGGACGGGGAACAGCTCGGTGGACGTCAGGACGCGGCGCAGCTGGACATGGGCGAGGCACTCCCAGGTGTTGCCGATGCCGCCGTGCACCTGGACGGCGGTCTCGCAGACCGTGCGGGCGGCTCGCGCGCAGTAGAGCTTGGCGATGCGGGCGGCCTGCACCGCTTCGTCGGGGGGCAGTTCGTCGACGGCCCAGGCCGCGTGCCGCAGGACGCTCACCGAGCCCTCGATCAGGGCGAGCCCTTCGGCCAGCAGGTGTGCGACGGCCTGGTAGGAGCCGATCGTGCTCCCGTACTGCTCGCGGACCTTCGCGTAGTCGCAGGCAAGGGTGTGGGCGCCACGGGCCGCTCCGAGGAGGTCGGCGCAGGTGGCGACGAGGGCCAACGCGTGCCAGCGGGCCGCGTGTTCAGTGGAGATCTCCCCGAGAAGCGACGGTCGACCGGACAGTTGGGCGTTGCGCCGCGTCAGGTCGGCGCCGGTCACGAGCGGACCGAGCGGGGCGGACAGCACGCGCTCGCCGTCGAGGGTGATTCCCTGCCGCAACCCACCCGCGTCCCTCGCCACGCCGTCCACCACGACGGTGGCCGACGGCGTCCCGGGCGCCAGATCGTCGGCGAGGACAGGACCCAGGAGCGGCACGTCGACCAGTCCCCGGCCGAACTCCTCCACCACCAGCGCGACTTCGACCCCGGACGCCCCGTCGGAACGAAGGGTCCGCCAGCCGGTGGCCGCCACCGCCTTCTCCAGCCGTGCGATCCTTTCGCCGTCGTCCAGATCGAGTACGGCCCCGGGCCCTAGGTCGTCGGCCAACCGGGCCGCCGCAGCCCGCAGTTGGCGTTGCTCATCGGTCAGACGTACGTCCATGACGCTCCTTGAGGACCCGGCGCAGGACCTTGCCGGACGGCAGTCGGGGGATCTCGGTCACGAACTCCACGTGGCTGGGGCGCTTGTAGGAGGCCAGCCGGTCGCCGACCAGGGCGACGAGTTCGTCGGCGTCCACCGGCGCACTGGTGCGCACCGCGGCCACGATCGCCTCGCCGTCGGTCTCGTCGGGAACCCCGAACACCGCGCAGTCGGCGACCGCGGGATGTCCGTACAGCACCGCCTCGATCTCGGCGGGCGCGACCTGGAAGGCCCGGACCTTGATCATCTCCTTGGAGCGGTCGGTGAGCCGGATCCAGCCGTCCGCGTCGACGCTGCCGACGTCCCCGGTGCGGTACCAGCCGTCGTGGAAGGCGTCCGCCGTCGCCTCGGCCGGGAGGTAGCCCGCCATCAGGGACTCGGCGCGCACCTCGATCTCCCCGGTCTCGTCCGGCCCGAGCGGCTTCCCGGTCTCCAGGGACACCACGCGGACGCGCACCCCGGGCACGGCCCGCCCCGGGGTGTCGAGGCGCGGGCCGTCGAGCGGGTTGCAGGCGATGACGGGCAGTTCGCTGGCGCCGTACGCGGGCAGCCAGGGGACACCGGTACGCCGGGTGACGGTCTCGGCGACGCTCGGGGTGACCGGAGTCGCGCCCCACATGACGTAGCGCAGGGACGACAGGTCGTACGACTCCAGCTTCGGGTGCGCCGCGAGGGCGAGGGCGATCGGCGCGACCGCCATCTCCACGGTGATGCCGTCGAGTTCGATGTGGTGGAGCAGCCGGTCGAGGTCGAAGCGCCGGTGCAGACGCAGCCAGGCGCCCACCTCCAGAGCCGTCACGATGTTGAGCAGACCGAGGATGTGCGAGGGCGGGGTGGTGATCTGGATCCGGTCGTCGGCGGTGAGTCCCAGCGCGTCCCGCCAGTGGACGACGGCCGCGGCTAGCGAGGCGTGGGTGTGCCGGACCGCCTTGGGCATGCCGGTGGTGCCCGAGCTGAAGACGAGCACGGCGTCGGAGCTCGGTTCCGGCGCCGGGTACACAGCCCCTGCCCCGGCCGGGATCGGCTCGTCCAGGTGCAGCATCGGCATCAGCTCGGCCAGCACCGGATGGTCGCCCACGGCATGCGCCGGCTTGGTGATGTCCAGGGCGTGCTCGACCTCGCCCCGCTTCCACGCGGGGCTGAGCAGCACGACCGCGGCGCCCAGGCGCCACAGGGCCTGGACGGCGATCACGAACTCGGGCCGGTTCGACGACATGAGGGCGACCCGCTCCCCCGCCCGCACACCCCGCCGGGCCAGCCGGTCGGCCAACCCGTCGGCGAGAGCGCCCAGTTCGGACGCGGTGTACCGCCGGTCCTCGAAAACCAACACCCCACGCATCGAGAGGGTCCCATCTGCTAGGCGAGAATAGTATTCTCGCAGCAACAGAACCTTGATACCAGAGCCTGAGGAGGGCGTCCATGGCGATCCCCGCTCCGTTCCAGCGCGCGACGGTCGTCAAGATCGTGCAGGAGACCGAGGACGCCAGGACGTTCGTGCTCGATCCGCACAACGGCCCCTTCACCTACGAGGCCGGGCAGTTCTGTGTCTTCCGGGTCCCGGTGGACGGCCGTCCTCTTCTGCGCTCGTACTCGATGTCCAGCGCCCCGGAGACGGACGCGGAGTTGATGACGACCGTCAAGCGGGTGCCGGGCGGCAAGGTGTCCAACTGGCTGCACGACCATGTGGTCGAGGGCGACGAACTCGAACTCACCCTGCCCCGGGGCAAGTTCTGCCTCCGCCCGGCCGCGACTCCACTGCTCGGCTTCAGCGGCGGCAGCGGGATCACCCCGGTCCTCTCCCTCGCCAAGAGCGCCCTCGCGACGACCGACCGGCGCGTCCGACTGCTGTGCGCCGACCGTGACCGACCCTCGGCGATATTCCTCACCTCGCTGGAGGACCTGGCCCGGCGCTACCCGGGCCGTCTGACGGTCGTACGGCATCTGGACGCGGACAGAGGATTCCTGGACCGGGACGCCGTACGGGAGTTCGTGGGCGCGGACGAGGACGGGGACGCGTATGTGTGTGGCCCCGAGCCCTTCATGGAGTTGGTGGAGAGCGCGCTGCCGGGGCCGGGCCGGGTGTTCAGCGAGCGCTTCGGAGGCGGTACGCCCCCGGCGCCGACGGTCGCCGAACCGGCGGTCCCTGAGCCCGCGCCCAAGGACACGGTGACGATCGTCCTCGGCACCCAGCGCGCCACCATGGCCAAGCACCCCGGCGAGACCCTGCTCCAGACGGCCCGCCGCGCCGGGCTCACCCCGCCGTTCTCCTGCGAGGCCGGCAACTGCGCGACCTGCATGGCCAAGTTGACTCAGGGCAGCGCCACCATGCGCGCGAACGACGCCCTGACGGAGGACGAAGTCGAGGAGGGCTACGTCCTCACCTGCCAGGGCGTCCCGGACGAGGGGTCAGTCACGGTCCACTACGAGTGACCGTGCTCGCCGATCCGGGGCGGCGGACGGTGCTCCGGCTCGTAGCCGTCGACCCGGATCGGGCTGCCCACGAGCCGGTACTCCCCGGCCCGCACGATCATCTCCGGGGCGGCTTCCAGCGCCTCGGGAAGCGTGCGTACGGCGGCTGCCGGGATCCCCAGCGGCCGTAGCCGCGCCTCCCACCCCCGGGCGGTGTCGGAGGCCAGCGCCCGTGTCACCACCGCGAGCACCTCGTCCCGGCGCGCGGCGCGCTCGGCCATGGTCGGGAACCCGTCGATCCCGGCCTCGCCCGCGAACGTCTTCCAGAACCCGTCGTGGGTGATGAACAGCGCCAAGTGCCCCTCGGACGTGGGGAACAGCTGGGCCGGGACGTAGTAGGAGTGGGCGCCGCCCGCGAGCCGGCGCGGCTCGGTCCCGTCGTTCAGGTACGCCGACGCACGGTAGTTGAGCTGCGCGAGCATCACGTCCCGTAGCGCGACCTCGACTTGACCGCCGCGCCCGGACACGATCTGCGCAAGCAGCCCCAACGCGGCAGTCAGTGCGGCCGAGTTGTCGACCGACGAGTACCCGGGCAGGGTCGGCGGCCCGTCGGGGTCGCCGGTGAGCGCGGCCACACCGGTCGCCGCCTGGATGACGTAGTCGAACGCGGGGTCGTCGCCCGCGTCGAGCCCGTATCCGGTGACGGCGACGCAGACGAGCTTCTCGTTCCGGTGGCGGAGACGATCGTACGTCAGCCCGAGCCGCCGTATCACCGACGGCTTGAGGTTGACGAGCAACGCGTGGGTGTCGACGGCGAGTTCACCGAGCCTCTCCTGCCCATCCGGAGTCGTCAGGTCGAGGCGGATGCTGCGCTTGTTGCGGTTCAGGCTGGCGAAGTAGGCGTCGCCGACCTGGCGGGAGAGGTCGCCGCCGGGTGGCTCGATCTTGGTGACGTCGGCGCCGAGGTCGGCGAGGAGCATGGTGGCGAAGGGGCCCGCGAGGATGTGGCCGACCTCCAGGATCCGGATACCGGCGAGCGGGCCGGACGTGGTCACCGGAAGTCCGTGGCGAGCGAGGCGATCATGTCGCGGGTACGGCGCTTGGAGGCGACCAGTTCGTCGCGGTTCTCGCCGATCGGTAGCAGTCGTACGGACAGGTCGGTCACGCCCGCGTCGGCGAACCTCCTGAAGCGGGCCGCGATGGCCGCCTCGTCGCCCGCCGCGCACAGGTCGCCGACGTCGCGGGCGTCGCCGTAGTCCAGCAGGCGTTGGTAGTTGGGCGAGATCTCGGCCTCGCCGAGGATGCGGTTGGCGCGCTCGCGGGCCGCGTCGACCTCGCCGGGGCGGCACAGGCAGACGGGGATGCCGGCGACGATCCGGGGTGCCGGACGCCCGGCGCCCTCCGCGGCCTTGGTGATGCGCGGGACGACGTGCTCGGCGACGGCCCGTTCGTCGGCCATCCACAGGATGGTCCCGTCGGCGCGTTCCCCGGCGATCGCCAGCATGACCGGGCCGAGGGCGGCGACGAGGACGGGCAGCGGGGCGACGGGGGCGAGGTCGAGGGGGTTGTGCACGGTGTAGGTGCGGTTCTCGACGTCGATGGGCCCGGGGCCGCCCCGGGCCGCGTCCAGGACGTCGAGGTAGTCGCGGGTGAGACCGGCCGGGCGCTCGTAGGGCAGGCCGAGCATGTCCTCGATGATCCAGTGGTGCGAGGGGCCGACGCCGAGGGCGAGCCGTCCGCCGGTGGCGGCCTGGGTGGACAGGGCCTGCCGGGCGAGGGCGATGGGGTGCTGGGCCTGGAGGGGGACGACGGCCGTGCCGAGTTCGATGCGGGAGGTGGCCGCGCCCATGAGGGCGACCGCCGTCAACGCGTCGAAGTCGGTGGGTACTTGGGGGATCCAGGCGGTGTCCATGCCCGCCGACTCGGCCCACTGGGCGTCGGCGACCAGCCGGGCCGCCTTGCGCGCGGAGTCCCCGCGCTCGGCCCCGATCATCACTCCGATCCGCATGCTCGTCCCTCCAGAGTCAGGGCGCGTACGTCCGCCACCACGACGTCGAGCGGTGTTCCGGTGGGGAACACGGCGGCCGCGCCGGCGGCCTTGAGTCGGGGCACGTCGGCCGGGGGGATGGTGCCGCCGACGACGACCGTGATGTCCCCGGCGTCGGCGGCCCTCAGCCCCTCGACGGTCCGGGCGGTGAGCGCGAGGTGCGCGCCGGACAGCATGCTCAGGCCGACGACGGCCACGTCCTCCTGGACGGCGGTCGCGACGATGTCCTCGACGCGCTGCCGGATACCGGTGAAGACGACCTCGAAGCCCGCGTCGCGCAGCGCCCGCGCGACGATCTTGGCGCCTCGGTCGTGACCGTCGAGACCGGGCTTGGCGACAAGGATGCGGGCGCCCATCAGAACACCACCGGCTGCCGGAACTCGCCCCAGACGTCCTTGAGCGTGCTCACCATTTCCCCCACCGTGCAGTAGGCGTTGGCGCAGTCGACGAGCGGTCCCATCAGGTTCACGTCCCCTTCGGCGGCGCGCGCCAGCTCGGCGAGCCGGGCCCGTACGGCCGCCGGATCGCGCTCGGCCTTCACGCGGGCGAGCCGCTTGAGCTGCAACTCCCTGCCCCTGGCGTCGAGTTCGTAGGTGGCGATGTCCGGGGGCGGCTCGTCCCGGTCCACGAAGCGGTTGACGCCGACGACGGGCCGGGTGCCCGCCTCCACCTCCTGGTGGATCCGGTACGCCTCGTCGGCGATGAGCCCCTGGAGGTAGCCGTCCTCGATCGCCCGGACCATGCCGCCGTGCCGCTCCAGGTCGTCCATGATCTCGACGATCCGTTCCTCGGTGGCGTCCGTGAGCGACTCGACGAAGTACGAGCCGCCGAGCGGGTCCGCGACCCGGGCGACGCCGGTCTCGTGGGCGAGGACCTGCTGGGTGCGCAGGGCGAGGGTCGCCGACTCCTCGCTGGGCAGCGCGAACGGCTCGTCCCAGGCGGCGGTGAACATCGACTGGACCCCGCCGAGGACGGAGGCGAGCGCCTCGTAGGCGACCCGGACGGTGTTGTTGCGGGCCTGCGGCGCGTACAGCGAGGCGCCTCCGGCCACGCACCCGAAGCGGAACATGGCGGCTCTGTCGGAATCCGCGCCGTACCGCTCGCGCACGATCGTCGCCCAACGCCTGCGCCCCGCACGGTACTTGGCGATCTCCTCGAAGAAGTCGCCGTGCGTGTAGAAGAAGAAGGAGACCTGCGGGGCGAACTGATCGATCGTCATACGGCCACGGGCCAGCACCGTGTCGACGTAGGTGACGCCGTCGGCCAGCGTGAACGCCATCTCCTGCACGGCGTTGGCGCCCCCGTCCCGGAAGTGCGCCCCGGCCACCGAGATGGCGTTGAAGCGGGGCACCTCGGCCGCGCAGAACTCGATGGTGTCGGCGATCAGCCTGAGCGACGGCTCGGGTGGCCAGATCCAGGTGCCCCGGGAGGCGTACTCCTTGAGGATGTCGTTCTGGATGGTGCCGGTGAGCCTCGCCCTCGGCACCCCGCGCTTCTCGGCGGCGGCCACGTAGAAGGCGAGCAGGATCGCGGCCGTGCCGTTGATGGTGAAGCTGGTGCTGATCCGGTCCAGCGGGATGGAGTCGAAGAGCACCTCCGCGTCGGCGAGGGTGTCGACGGCGACGCCCACCCGGCCGACCTCCTCGGTCACCTCCGGGTCGTCGGAGTCGTAGCCGCACTGCGTCGGCAGGTCGAGGGCGACCGAGAGGCCGGTGCCGCCCTGCTCCAGCAGATAGCGGTACCGGCGGTTGGAGTCCTCGGCGGTGCCGAACCCGGAGTACTGCCGCAGCGTCCACAACCGCCCCCGGTAGCCGGAGGCGTAGTTGCCGCGCGTGAACGGGAAGGTGCCCGGCGCGGGCGGATCGGCGGCCCGGTCCTCCGGTCCGTAGACCGGCTTGAGCGGGATGCCGGACGAGGTCTGCACGGTGTCATCCATCGCCGGATACGGTACTTGCATGAAATGAGAATGCCAATACCGAAGCCGACGATGAGTGTTCTCCTCCGCGCTTCGGCTCAGTCCTCCGTGAGGACCTTCACGTCCCAGGGCCCCAGAGGCACCTCCTCCGCGTAGGTCGCGTCCGCGAGGACGTCCCGCAGGGGCGCCGGCACCGGAACCGTCACCTCGTCCCACGACCAGTTGTGCAGGAAGCGCACCCGGCGCCCGTCCCGCGCGGTCGCCGAGGTCGCGGTGACGCTCGGGTGGGCGGGGCGCCACGCTTCCGGCACGGCCCACTCGAAGAGCGCCCGCGCGAACGCGGGGTCGGGGACCGTACCGACGTAGGTGATCCGGCCCTTGCCGCAGACCTGGGTCGTGGCGGCGGGCCACCGCCCGAAGTGGGGGTGCTGGTAGGTCGCCAACTCCTCGGCGCCCTGCGGCTGGAGGCCGTCGGCCCAGTGCAGGGCGTGCGCGTCGGCCGGGAGGGGCAGTACGGCCGTCCCGGTCACCTTCAAAGCCTCGCCGAGGTTGCTGAACTCGTCGTACATCACCCCCGCCGCCTCGGCCAGCCGCCCGGGCTGCACCTCGGTACGCGCCCGCGCCTCGGTGTCGCCGTATGCCGTCCGGGGACCGACGACCAGGTGGCCGCCCGCCTCGGCGTACGCCTTAAGCCGGTCCAGGATCTCGTCGTCGGCCGCGTAGTACGCGGGGACGACCAGCACCGACGGCAGCTCGCCGTCCGGGAGTTGACCGGGATGCACGATGCGGGACTGGAGCCCCGCGTCGAAGGCGCCCCGGTAGAAGGCGTCGAAGACGCGCTCGTACGACCGTCCGTCCGCACCCCCGTCCGCCGTGGCGAGCGGGGGCTGGCCCTGGAGGGCCCACTTGCTCGAACCGTCGTAGAGGAAGGCGACGTCGGCGTCGGGGGTGAGGGAGGCGGCGAGGTCGCCCGCCTTCTCGAACTCGGCGCCCAGCGCGGCGAGTTCGCGGTAGACGCGGCCGGGCTTGCCGCTGTGCGGGAGGATCCCGCCCCAGTAGGTCTCGGCCCCGAAGTGCAGGGTGTGCCAGTGCCAGTACTCGATCATCGAGGCGCCCCGGGAGACCAGCGCCCAGGCGGCCTGGCGCCACTGTCCGTCGTAGGCAGGGCGGTTGTTCCAGGGATAGCTGATGGCCTGCGCGTTGGTCTCGGTGACGAGGAAGGGTTCCTGGCGGGAGGAGTACATGCGGTCGGCGCTGCGGTACAGCGCCCAGGTGCCGTTGGTCGTCCAGTCCTGCCCGGGTCCGTCCCGGTCGGGCAGTTCGAGGGCGTCCTGCATCGTGTAGTACGGGTTGCCGGCCGTGACGTCGAGGCGCTCGGTGAGCTTGTCGTCCTCGACGCCCGGACGGTCGTAGGAGATGCAGGTGGTGACGCACTGGCCGGGGCGGGCGTACTCGCGCACGATGTCCGCCTGCCAGGTGATGAACTCGGTGACGAGCCGGGCCTGGAAGCGCCGCCAGGCCAGGTCGTACTGCGGCTGGGCGTTGCCGTCGGGGGTCCACAGGTCGGCCCAGGTGGAGAGCCGGTGCGACCAGTAGACCAGGCCCCATGCGCGGTTCAGGGTCTCCACGTCGCCGTACTGGGCGCGGAGTTCGTCCACGAAGCGCTGGAACACGCCGTGGTTGTGCAGGAGTTGGAGGCCCGGTTCGTTGTCGACCTGGTAGCCGATCACCGCGGGGTGGTCGGCGTACCGGGCCACGATCTTCCGGATGATCCGCTCGGCGTGGAAGCGGAACGCCGGGTGGGTGAGGTCGACCTCCTGACGGGCGCCCCAGCCGATCCGCTCGCCGGTGCGGGACTCCCCCGCGATCTCCGGGTACTGGCGGGCCAGCCACGGTGGGACGGCGTACGTCGGGGTCCCGAGGATCACCGAGATACCCCGCTCGTGGGCGCCGTCCAGGACGGGCTGGAGCCAGTCGAGGTCGAAGCGGCCGTTCTCCGGTTCCCAGGTCGACCAGACGGACTCGCCGACCCGGATCACGGTGAAGCGGGCCTCGGCCATCTGGTCGAGGTCGTCCTTCAACCGCTCGTACGGCTGGTACTCGTGGTAGTAGGCGGCGCCGAAGAGGACCCGGGGTGGAAGCGCGAACATCCTTCTCCAATACGGTGGTTGAGTCTTTCCTGGAACCCGTCAGCCCTTGACCGCACCCGTGGACAGGCCTTCGAGGAGTTGCTTGCGCAGCACCACGAAGAGGGCCACCGCGGGCACGACGGCGATGACGGCTCCGGCCAGCACGAGGTCGTACTGCCGTTGCTCGGAGACGAAGAGGGTCTGCAGGCCGAGCGGCAGCGTGTACTGCGAGCTGTCGGAGACCAGGACCAGCGGCCACAGGAAGCTGTTGTAGCTCTGGAGGAACTGCCAGACCGCCAACGCGCCCAGCGAGGGCCGCAGAAGAGGCAGCACGATGGTGCGGAAGATGCCGAACTCGCTCGCCCCGTCGATGCGGGCGGCCTCCAGGACCGAGTCCGGGATCGACTGCACGATGTACTGCTGCATCATGAAGATCCCGAACGCGGGCGCCACCCAGGGCACGATCAGCGCGAACCAGGGGCTTCCGAGGCCGGTCTTGACGAGGATCACGAACAGCGGCACGAGGATCACCGCGAAGGGGATCGACAGCGAGCTGAACATCACGCCGAAGAGCAACTGACGGCCCGCGAAACGGAACTTGGCGAAGCCGTATCCGGCCAGTGCGCAGACGAAGACGGAGACCGTCGTGGCGACGAGGGCGACGACCGTGCTCATCAGGAACCAGCGCCAGAACGGCTGCCCGGAGAACAGGCGTTGGTAGTTGTCGAGGGTGAACGGGTCTGGGAAGAGCCGGGGCGGGTAGGCGAAGATGTCGCCGCGCGGCTTGAAGGACCCGCTCAACGCCCAGGCCAGCGGGGCGAGGAAGCCCACGAGCAGCAGAACGAGCGTGCCGTAGAGGGGAATACGGGTGCGCATCATGCGGACGCCCTCCCGATGCCGAGGAGACGGTTGAAGAGCTGGCTCAGTCCGAAGACGAGGACGAAGAGGACGACGGCCGCGGCGGCCGCGTACCCGAACTGCTGGCGCTGGAAGGCGGCCCGGTAGATGAACATCGTGACCGAGAGGGTGGATTCGGCGGGGCCGCCACCGGTGAGCAGGTAGGGCTCCTCGAAGATCTGGGCCGCGCCGATGAAGGAGGTCACGACGACGAACGCGGTGACCGGCTTCAGGGCGGGCAGGGTGACGGTGGTGAAGGTGCGCAGGCGTCCGGCACCGTCGAGGGCTGCGGCCTCGTACAACTCCTTGGGCACGTTCTGGAGTCCGGCGAGGAAGAACACCGTGAGGTAGCCGGTCCAGCGCCAGATCATGACGAGCGCGATGCTCACCTTGGCGAGACTGGGGTCACCGAGCCAGTCGACGCCACCGGTGCCGAACAGCGCCCGCAGCACCGAGTTGATCAGCCCGAACTGCCGGTCGAAGAGCAGTCCGAAGATGAGCGCGACGAGGATCGGGGAGACGACGATCGGCACGAAGTAGGCGGTGCGCCACAGGTCCCGGGCGCGCAGGCCACGGGTGTTGAGGGCCTGGGCGATGAGCAGGGCGAGCGGGACGACGACGCAGACGGAGACGAGCACGAAGACGGCCGTGTTGCCGAGGGCCCGGTGGAAGCTGATGTCGGTGGCGAGCAACCGGTAGTTGCGCAGGCCCACCCAGTGCGGGCTGCCGAGACCGACCCATTCGGTCATGCTCAGCCACAGCGACACGGCGACCGGGACCAGCATGAACAGCACGTAGAGCAGGTAGAAGGGCGAGATGAAGAGGTACGGCGCCCAGGACCTGCGCGGGCGGCGGGCGGTGCCGGTGTCGGTGGCACCGGAGGTGGTGCGGGCGCGGCCCGCTAGGGCGGTGGTCATGGCGGGGCCTCCTAGCGTCCGGCCTGGTCGCGGTAGTCGGCGGCGGTCTGTTTGAGGGCCTGGCGTGGGGTGAGGTCGCCGCGGTAGGCGCGCAGCAGGTTGCCGGCGAGGACGTCGAAGAGGATCGACTGGTCGGGGCTCTGGTAGAAGGCGGGGACGTCCGGCAGGAGCGAGCGGTAGAGGCTGAAGAGCTTCTGGCCGCCGCAGAACTCGTCCGTGGAGGCGTTGAGTTCGGGGTCCTCGTAGACGGAGCGGCGGGTGGGCAGATAGCCGGTCTCGGTGTACCGGCGCACCTGTCCTTCGTGGGTGAGCCAGGTGTTGAGGAGGAAGTCGACGGACGCCTCGGTGTTGGCCTTGTCCTTGACGACGCCGAAGCCGGTGCCGCCGAGCGCGGCCGTCACACCGCCGCCCTCCGTGAAGCGGGGCATCGCCCGCACCCGCCATTTCCCCTTCTGCTCGGGCACGTTGGAGATCAGGCCGTAGGTCTTGTACCAGATGGCCATGGGCAGGCCGACGACCTTGTCCGTCTTCAGGGCGGCCTGCATCGCCGCTCCGTAGTAGTCGGAGATGTCGATGACGAAGCCGGTGCGCAGTCCGTCGCAGAGGAAGCGCAGCACCTCCTCGGCCTCGGGCGAGTCGAGGACCAGCTCGCCGTCGGCGTCGAAGAAGGAGCCACCGCGCTGGTAGAGCAGCATCTGGAAGGACTGCACGACCTGGCCGGTGTCGCTGCCGACGGTGGAGACCACGCACAGGGAGGCGCCGTGGTCCTTGTGCACCTGGGCGCCGAGTTCGGCGTACTCCTCCCAAGTGGCCGTGTCCGTGGGGAGGTTCCACTTCCGGAAGAGGTCGTCGCGGTAGTAGTAGACGACCATCGGGGTGTCCGAGTCGAGGGCGTAGAGCCTGCCGTCCTTGCTGTAGGGGGCGAGGCGGGCGGGCAGCAGGTCGGCCTTCAGGCCGGGGACGGCGGCGATGTCCGGGGTGAGGTCGTGCAGCAGGCGTGGGGCGATGTCGCCGCGCAGCATGCGGGGGAAGCTGCCGATCTCGAAGCCCACCATGTCGGGGGTGCCGCGCCCCGCGACGGCCTGGGCGAGCAGCTTGGTGACGAGGTCGGCGGGTGCGGCCCTGGTGACCTTCAAGTGGTAGCGGACGTCGGTGAGTTGATCTGCCTCCGGTATGCCCTTGCGGAAGAAGTTCTCGTACCCGGGGTCGTGGGTCCACAGGGACAGGGTCACGTCTCCGGAGGTGCGGGCGGTGGTGCTGTCGGCTCCGCAGGCCGTGAGGGCGGCTGCGGTGCCGAGGCCGAGGGCGCCCCGGAGCAGGGTGCGGCGGGTCGGGGGTACGGGGAACACACGTGACTCCTCACGTGGTGCGGCTACGGGAAGCGCGGTGCGGCCGTCCCGGGCGGCACACGCGGGCAGGGCGGACGGGGCCCGGGGCGGGTTGCCAGGGGCCGCTGCGCCGACGGTTCAGCGGTTGGTGGGGCGGGTTCCGGTCGAGGACCGTACGGTCAACTCCACGACGGGTTCGGTGCGTTCGGCGGGCACCGGTCTTCCTTCGATCAGGGCGATCAGCACGTCGACGGCACGGTCGGCGACGGCGGTGAAGTTCTGCCGGACGGTGGTCAGGGGCGGGGAGAGATAGGCGGCCGCGGGGATGTCGTCGTAGCCGACGACGCTCACGTCACCGGGGACGTCGAGCCCCGCCTCCGCGAACGCCCGCAGGGCGCCGATCGCCATGTCGTCGTTGGCGGCGAACACGGCGGTGACATCAGGGAGTTGGGCAAGCTGTCGGCCGGCCGCGTACCCGGAGGCCGGGCTCCAGTCCCCCTCGGCCGCCAAGGGCGGTTCGGGGGCACCGGCGGCGGCGAGCGCCTCCCGCCAGCCGCGTGCACGGTCCCGGGCGGCCCACCAGTCGTGCGGGCCGGGGATGTGCCAGACGGTGCGGTGGCCGAGCGAGAGCAGGTACGCGGTGGCCGTCCTCGCCGCCGTGACCCCGTCGGCGCCGACCACGGCGCCGGCCCCCTCGGTGATCTCGATGCCCTCGGCGAGGCTGACGAGGGGGACGTCCGCGCCGAGCCGGAGCGGGGTCCCGTCGTCGATCGGCTCGGACAGCACGATCCCGTCCACGCCCTGTTCCAGCAGCGCCTCCACGGCGACCGAGACCGGCTGCCCTTCGAGGGTGCCGGCCAGGGCGAAGGAGTAGCCCGCCCGGTGCATCGCCCGCTCCAGGGCGAGGAGCAGGGTGGACGGGCCGTACAGGGCGGTGCCGAGGGAGACGACACCGATCCTGCGGTACCGGCCGAGGAGCAGGGCGCGCGCCGCGTTGTTCGGGCGGTACCCCAGCTCCTGAACGGCCCTCAGTACGCGGTCGCGCACCTCCGGGCTGACGTGCGGTTCGCCGTTGACGACCCGCGAGACGGTCTTCTGGGAGACACCGGCGGCCCGCGCGACCTCGGTCATGCCGGGGCCGCGCCGGGGACGTCCGGTTCCGGTGACCGCCATGCGCGCTCCTCGCCGTCCAGTGAGTGACTACGTAGTCAATGACTACGTAGTCAGGACAGTGACAGGCACAGAGGGCGACGTCAATGCCTCGGGCCGGAAAGAAGCGGTTCGGCCGGTCGACGTCCGACCCGCCGAACGCACGGTGTCCTCAGCGGCCGTACCAGCGGGTGCTCACAGGCCGTACCGGCTCTTCAGGTGCCGCCAGAAGTCGCGCAGCATCCACTTGTCGAAGTCGGTGATCTGGGTCGCGCTGCCGGCCTTCATGAGGAAGCAGCACTGGCCGGTCGGGGTCCAGTCGTAGAAGTCGTCGAGGCCGAAGGTGTGGCCGACCTCGTGGAGATAGATGTGGATGTTCTCCTGGGCCAGGGCGCCGGTGAAGTACTCCTGGCCGACGCGCTGGCCCCAGTCACCGCCGGCGCCGCCCTGGAAGCCCTTGGTCAGCCAGAGCGACTGGTCGTAGTGGCGGGCGACTCCCCCGGGGCACTTGGAGTAGTTGCCGTCCTGGTGGAAGAAGCGGCCGCAGTCGGGCGCGCACTGCGGGGCGCCACCGCTGTCGAGGTTGCCGGCGTAGATGTCGACCGAGTTGTCGGTCCACTGCAAGGTGGAGCGGTCCTTGACGGCCCAGCCGACGATGTTGACCGGCACGGTGGTGTAGGGCCAGGCGTTGGTGCCCGTGCCGTTGTCGAGCATGGCGGCCATCCACTTGCCGAACTGCTTCTTCAGGGCCGCGTGGATCTGGTCCCTGAGGGCGGTGCTGACCGGGGCGTCGGACTCCCAGCGGACGCAGTAGTTGACGCTGCCCTTGTTCGCCATGACCTGGTCCCAGCCGTAGTTGCGGAAACCGTAGAGGTCGGGATAGGTCGACTCGACGTGGTTCCACACCTCGTTCAGCGGCTGGACGAGATTGGCGGGCGGGCTCCAGTTGTCCGCCGCCTGGGCCGGGGACGCCGTCGCGACGGGGGCGACGAGGACCGCGGCCAGTGCGGCGAGGACGGTGAGCAGACGGGTGATGCGGGTGCGCATGAAGTGAACTCCCTTCGTGGGGGCCGGGATTTCACCCTTGGGTCGCCGCCGGTCGCGCCCGGGTTGCCCCCTCTGCCGAACCCGGCACGGAACGTGCTGTCATGGACGCGGGGGAGGTGAGCGCCATGCGGATCGGGGGCCGCTACCGCCTGGTCGAGAGCGTCGGCCAGGGTGGCATGGGGCGGGTGTGGCGGGCCCGGGACGAGATGCTCCAACGCCCGGTCGCGGTCAAGGAGTTGTACTTCGACGGCATCGAGGCGGACCGGGACGCCCGGCGGGCGCGCGCCCTGCGCGAGGCGCGGGCCGGTGCGCGCGTCGACCACCCGGGCGTCGTGCGGATCTACGACGTCCTGGAGGAGGACGACCGGCTCTGGATCGTGATGGAGCTGATCGAGGCACCGTCGCTGGAACAGACCGTCACCGCGCACGGGACGCTCGACGTCCACGAGACGGCCCGCGTCGGGCTCGCCCTGACCGAGGCGCTGGCCCGGGTCCATGCCGCCGGAGTCCTGCACCGGGACGTCAAGCCCGGCAACGTCCTGCTCGCCCCCGGCGGACGGGTCGTCCTGGCCGACTTCGGGATCGCCGCCCTGCACGACGCCCGGGCGATCACCCGGGACGGCCTGCTGCTCGGCTCCCCGGAGTATATGCCCCCGGAACGCGCGACCGGAGCGGCCCCCGGCCCGGCCTCCGACTGGTGGTCCCTGGGCGCCACCCTCTGCACGGCCCTCACCGGCCGCTCCCCCTTCGCCCGGCCGTCGGCGCCCGCGACCCTGCTGGCGGTCGTCCACGAGGATCCCGAACTTCCCTCCGTGGACTGTCCGTTGACTCCCCTGCTGCACCGGCTGCTCAGCAAGGACCCGGCGCTGCGGCCGGGCGCGGACGAGATCGCGGCCTTCCTGACCCCGCTCGCGACACCTCCGCCGCCCCGGCCCGCACCCACGGCACCGCCCGTCCGCGACGTCCGCTCCCGGCTCCTCGTCGCCGCGGTCCTGATCGTCGCGGCCGCCGTGGCGACCGTCATGGTGCTCACCGCGATTCCGCCCGGCGGGGAGACCCGCCTGCCGGACACGACACCGCCTCCTACGGTCGCGGGCACGTCACGACCGCCGTCGCCACCGGGCCCCTCGACTCCGTGACCCAAACCTCCCGACCCAAAAACGGAATGTGATCCACCACATAACCGACACGCTACCGTTTCGATAGCTCCGGGGTTACGCTGATGCCCACGAGAACGAAACCGTTTCGTTCAGCATCTACTCCGCTGGGCGAGGATGGAGTACGCACGCCATGACCACCGTCCTCATCGCCAATCACCAGTCCCTTCAGCGCGTCGGCCTCCGTATGCTCCTGGCCTCCCAGCCCGACCTGACCGTGGTCGGCGTGGCGGCGGACGGAGCGGAGGCGGTCCGCCTGAGCGCCGAGCTCCGGCCGGACGTCGTCCTGCTGGACAGCCGTACGGCCGCCCCGGACGCCGTCGAGACCGTCCGCCGGCTCGCCCACGCACCGGACGGACCGGCGCCGCACGTCCTGCTCCTCACCCCGGACACCGACGCCCCTCCCTACGCGGCCCTGCGCGCGGGAGCCGCCGGACACCTCCCCGAGAACGCCACCCCCGAGGAACTCACCGCCGCCATCCGGGTCGTGGCCGCCGGTGACGTCGTCGTCTCCCCCGGACTGACCCGCGCGCTCATCGACACGGTGCGCACCCAGCGCGCCCTGGACCGCCCGCTGCGGGGCGGCCAACTGGACGCTCTCACCGAACGCGAACGCGACGTCCTCACCGCCGTCGCCTCCGGCGACTCCAACGCCGAGATCGCCAGCCGTCTCTCCATCGCCCCGACCACCGTGAAGTCCCACGTCAGCAACATCCTCACGAAGATCGGCGCGCGCGGCCGGGTGCAGGCGGTGGTGTTCGCCTACGAGACCGGGCTGGTCCGGCCGACCCAGCACGTCCTGCGCGCCTGAGTACTTCTGACAGGCGGCGCTTCTGACAGGCAGCGCTTCTGATAGGCACGGGGCAACCACGCGAGGAAAGAGTGCCGATGCCCCTCAGTTCGTACGTCGAGTCCTGGCACCCGGCGCCCGTCACGGAGACGGACCCGCTTCCGCCCGGTCCGACAGCCGCGGTCTCCGCGCTGCTGGACCTGCCGGAACCGGTGGCCGGGGCCGGGGATCCGTTGCCGCCACTGTGGCAGTGGTTCCACTTCCTGGACTGGCCCGCGCAGCGGGAGCTCGGACCGGACGGGCATCTGCGCGACGCGCGCTTCCTTCCGCCGATTCCCGAGCGGCAGCGGATGTTCGCGGGCGGGCGGTGCGAGATCGTGTCGCCGCTGCGGGTCGGTGAGCCGGTCACGCGGGTCAGCAGCCTCCGTGCGGTCACACCGAAGCACGGGCGCACCGGGGAGCTGTTGTTCGTCACCGAGCGGCAGGAGTTCCGGCAGGGCGGGCGCGTCTGTGTCGTGGAGGAACAGGACATCGTCTACCGCTCCGGGCGGGTTTCGGGGCGGCATCCGGAGTCGGTCGACTCGCAGAGCGTGCCGACGGGTTCAGCACCCTGGGGGCTGAGCCTCCAGCCGGATTCCCGTCTGCTCTTCCGGTTCAGCGCGCTCACCGCGAACGCCCATCGCATTCACTACGACACCCCGTACTGCCGTGACGTCGAGGGGTATCCGGGGCTCGTCGTGCACGGGCCGCTGCTCGCGGTGCTGATGCTTGATCTGGTCCGGCGGCATGCCGCCGGCCGGCGGGTGCGGACGCTGTCGTATCGCCTGCACCGTCCGGCCTTCGCCGGTGAGCACCTGCTCGCCGAGGGGACCCCGACCGAGAGCGGGGTCCGCCTGCATGTCTCCAGCCACCGGGAAGCCCGGCATGCGACGGCTGAGGTGACCTTCGCCCCTCAGGCCGCCGTATAGCCGAGTTGGCGCCGCATGTACGGGGTCATCAGCGTCTTCGCCTTGGCCAGTGTCGAGGTGCGGGCGCCCAGTACCGCCGTCTCGCCGCCCGGTACCGGGAGGACCGTCACGCCGTCCGCCGGGCCGAAGGGGATGATCAGGGGGGTGCGGTGGACCGGGCGGTAGAAGCGGGGTTCCTTGCGATGGCGGCCCGAGCTGTTCAGGTGGGCCCGGATGTTCCAGGCCGCCAGGTCGGCCTGGGCCAGGGCCGCCGGGGTGATCTTCTGTTCCGTCGCGTCGTTCACGTCACCCACCGCGAAGACGTCCAGATGGCCCTCGGCGCGCAGGGTGCGGTCCACCTTCACATGGCCCGAGGAGTTCAGCCACTCGCCGTGGCCGCCGAGGCGCAGCCACAGGGTGTTGGGGGTGGTGCCGGTCGCCCAGAAGGAGAGGTCGGCGGCGATGACGTCGCCGTGCGCGGAGCGGTAGGTGCCGAAGTCGTTGCCGGGCGCCATGAAGGAGTCGAGGCGGACCTCGACATCGTGCGCCTCCAGCCAGGTGCGGGCCTTGCGGCCGGCCCGCCCGCTGCCCGCGGAGTGCAGCAGCTCCGTGCCGGAGTGGGCGAGGGTGACCCGGGCGTCGGGCCTGGCCAGGCGGATCTCCGCGCTGAGTTCGACCCCGGAGGGCCCGCCCCCGACGACGAGGATGTGCTCGGCCCGGGTGATGCTCTCCTGGTGCTCCGCGAAGGACTTCATCGCCTCCTCGGTGGTGGTGCCGGTGAAGCGCGCCGGTTCCGGGTAGTCGGCGCCGGTGGCGATCACCACGACGTCGTACGGCAGTCGCGTGCCGTCGGCGAGCACGACCCGGCGCTCGGCGGTGTCGATGCGGAGCGCCTTGCCGACGACCACCCGGCCGTGCCGCAGGAGTCGGTCGTAGGGTATGAAGGGCGTCACCGTCCACTCCCTGCGCACACCCGCGCGCAGGGAGGAGATCCGGTGGAAGAACACTTCCTTGCGGTCCACCAGGGTGACCCGGGCGGTCGCGTCCAGCCGTTTCGCCAGCCGGACGCCCGCATAGCCGCCGCCGATCACCACTACGTCGCCGTCACTCACGCCGAATCTCCTGCACGGTGGGGGGAGTCGAGCGCCATGACGGACTCATGCCCGCGCCCCCGTGCACTCGGATGACGGTGAGAATAACGCTTGAAACCTCAAGTGTCAGGTGAGTCCTGTGTGACTTTGGTGAAGCTGTCTCACCCCTTTACTCGGGCGGGGTCGGTGTGTCATGGGTGCGGTACATCGCCTGTACGTCCAGCTCCAGTTGGACCGTGGGCCCGACCACCGCGATGCCCCGGGCCAGCATGGAACGCCAGTTGAGGGTGTAGTCCTCGCGGTGCAGCTCCGCGGTGGCGAGGGCCGCGCAGCGCAACTCCTCGCCGTAGCCGCCGTTCACGGTGCCCAGGTAGGTGGTGTCCAGCGCGACCGAGCGGCTGACGCCGTGCATCGTGAGGGTGCCCTGGAGGGTCCACTTGCTGCCGCCCCGGTAGGCGAACCGCGTGCTCACGAAGTCGATGTGCGGGAAGCGCTCGACGTCGAGGAAGTCGCCGGACCTCAGATGCGCGTCGCGGGTGTTGTTCCCGGTGGTGATGCTGGAGGCGTCGATGCGGACGTGCACCCGGGACTGGGCCATGTCCTGCGCCACCTGGATGCCGCCCTCGAACCGCTCGAAGCGGCCGTGCACATGGGCCATGCCGACGTGCTTGGCGATGAAGCGGATCGCGGTGTGGGGCGGGTCGAACAACCACACGCCGGGCGTGGGGAGTTGCAGCGCCGCGGCGGGCTGGAGCCAGATCCGCTCGGCGGGTGCGACCGCGCCCTGGTGGATGTCGACCGTCTCCCGGTGCGGCTGGAGTCCCTCGGCCGCGGCAAGCAGGCTGTACCGGCCGGGCGGCAGCACGGCCATGAAGTTGCCGTAGGGGTCGGTCGTCGCGCGGGCCGCCACGCGGTGCGTGTCCAGGGCGGTGACGGTGACGTCGGCACCGGCCATCGGCGAGCCCATCGGGTCGACGATCTCCCGGGCCACGGCGCCCGCGCCGGCGGGGAGGGGGACGGAGAGGCCCGCCGCCTCGGCAAGGGCAGCCTTGGACCGCCGGCGCCTGAGGAGTGCGAGGGCCATGGTGTTCACCTTTCTTCGGGGACTGCTTCTTCGGTGGGGAGATCGGGGTGGCGTCCCTCGTAGGCCGCCCGCAGAAGCGTGAGCACGCCTTCCTGGGAGACGGGACGCGGGTTGGCGTACGGCTGTCCCGCCACCTGCGCGGCGGCCTCCGCCAAGTCACTCTCCTTGAGGCCGAGTTCGGCGAGGGAACGCGGGGCGCCGAGGCGTCCGGCCAGTTCCCACAGGGCGTGTGACGGGTCGTCGGCACCGAGCGCCTGGCGCAGTGCCGTCAACGCCCCCGGAGCCGCAGGGGCGTTGTAGGCGAGGGCGTACGGCAGGACGACGGTGTGCGTCTGCGCGTGCGGCAACCCGTAGGTGCCGCCGAGGACATGGCAGAGCTTGTGGTGCAGGCCCATCGTGGTCGCCCCGAGGCACGCCCCGCACAGCCACGCGCCGTACAGCGCCCGGCCGCGCGCGTCCAGGTCGGCGGGGTCGGCCGCGAGCAGCGGCAACGCCTCGGCCATCGCCCGTACGCCGTCCTGGGCCATCAGCGCGATCAGCGGCGAGGTGTCGGGGGCGTACAGCGCCTCCACGGCGTGGGCGAGGGCGTTGACGCCGCTGGTCACGGTGAGCGGCACCGGCAGGGAGAGGGTCAGCTCGGGGTCGTAGACGACACTGCGGGGCTGGACCTTCGGGTCGCGTCCCGTCCGCTTGACGCCGTTCTCGGTCAGGCCCCACACCGGGGTCATCTCGGAGCCGGAGTAGGTGGACGGGACGGCGATCAGCGGGAGTCCGGTGCGCAGGGCGATCGCTTTGCCGAGGCCGACCGAGGAGCCGCCGCCGACCGCGACGACCCCGTCGGCCCCGGCCGCGCGGGCGACCGCGACGGCCCGGTCGGCGTCCTCGACGGGCACGTGCATCCGGGCCTCGGCATGGAGTCCGGCGCAGGCGTCGCCGAGGGCGTCCGCGGTCGACCGCTACGCCACCCGGGACATCACCCTCGGCCCCGCCACGATCCGCAGCGGCGACCTCGTCACCGTCTCCCTGGCGGGCGCCAA
>NZ_JBEYVC010000063.1:0-53433 GCF_040643855.1 Streptomyces sp. NPDC047072
CCCGACCGACGCCGAGCTGAGCGTCATCGCCACGGCGAGCACACCGACGTTCACCTTGGACCGTGCCGTCGGGGGCACCCGGGACCGGGCCGTGGTGACCACGGCCCTGCTCGCCGGGCTCCGTCCCGCCGAGCGGCGCGCCCTGTTCGCCCACGAGCGCGCCCACCTCGCGGCCCGCCACCACCGGTTCCTGCTGGTCGTCCGACTGGCCGCCTGCGCCAACCCGTTCCTACGACCTTTGCGTACGGCGGTCTCGTACACGACGGAACGCTGGGCCGACGAGGACGCGGCCCGCACGATCGGCGACCGCCGGACGGTGGCCCGGGCGATCGGCAAGGCGGCACTGGCCTCCGGCGGCACACCGACACCGACGCTGGCGGGGTTCATCGTACGGGAAGGGAAAGGCGCCGTGCGGGCGGCGATGCGTGGCGGGAGGCGCGGGGAGCCCACCGTGACGGGCTCCACGCGCGCCGGTTCTCCCGGGCCCGGGCGAAGGCGCGCCGGCCTCGTTCACCCTGCCTCGCCGCTTGCCGGGTTTGCCCTCCCGGGCCCGGTGCCGCGTCGCGTCGCCGCGCTGCTGGGCCCCGCCCCCGCGACCCGCACCTGGCCGTCCCTGTTCACCTCGGTGGGCGTCGCCGCGTGGACCGCGGCGGCCGGGACGGCGATGTCGGCCATGTCCTCGGCCAACTCCGCGCTGACCCTGGCGCTGGTCCTGCACGCGGCGACGCCCCTGTAGGGGACCGCCCTCGGCTCAGTCCTCCTCGTCGCCCTCGAAGAAGTCACCGACCTCGTCGACGACCTCCGCCGCCACCATCCCGCCGACGACGCCGACCGCCAGCCCGGCCGCACCCGCGGCCACCGCCGTGCCGATGCCCGGCCCGGAGCGATGGCCCCCGACCGCGTGGTGATCGCCGTAGTGGCCCTCCTGGGCGTACGACGCCCGGTGCTCGACCAGCTGCCGGACCCAGCCGTCGACCTCCGCGTTCCAGTCGCGGACGTCGTGGTGGCCCACGCTCACGCGCGTGAGGGCGTCGTGGCCCTCGGAGAACAGGCCGCCGCGCTTGTCCGCCTCCAGGACCACCTCCATACCGGCCGGACCGGCGAGGAAGGTCACCTCGATCTCGTTCACCTGGTGCGCGTACCGCGAGGACGGCGTGATCTCGATCTCCTGGTAGAACGGCAGCACCTGGCCCGTCCCGCCGATCCGCCCGTACTCCAGGTCCGCCGACCGGAACCCGAACCCGAGTTGCCCGAACGCCTCCAGGACCGCCTCCTGGACCGGCAGCGGAGTCACCGTCAGCGGGTCGAGGTCGCCCTTGTCCCGCGCCCCGGCCACCGCCAGCTCGGTCCGCAGCCCCAGCACCACGCCCAGCGGCTGCCCGTACAACTCGGTGATCGGCGTCTCCCACGGCAGCGTCACCGCGAACGGCACGCTCCGCCGCTCGCCCGCCGCGAGCCGGAAGCCGCCCCCGACGGTGAACCGCTCGAAGGCGACGACCCCCTCGCTCTCGCCGTCCTCGTGCTCCGCCTCGACGCGCGCCACCAGCTCCAGACCGATGTGCTCGACGTCGAAGTCGGCGTCGCCGCCCGCCAGGTGGACCTGTCCCGACAGGGTGCCGCCGGGCCGGACCGCGCCCGGGTCGAGCACCGTGTCCACCGTGGGCCCACCCACGCCGAGCGAACCGAGCAGCCGTTTGAACACCATCGCGGCGTCCACTCCCTTCTCCGGTACCTTCTTCTACAAGCACGTAGAAGCATAGGGTGGCGGAGGAGGTGGAACGACGGATTCCGGCCACCTTGCTTTGCCTTTCCTTTACCCTTGAGGGAACGTGCCCCCGACCGACCGGAAGGAGTGACTGACCCGCGATGGGTGAGCCTCCCAGTACCAGCCCCGCCCGCCAGCCGTACGAGGCAGTGGAGCCGGCCCGATGACCGAGATCCTGCTCCTGCTGCTGGCCCTCCTCCTCACCCTGGCCTGCGCGGTGTTCGTCGCGGCCGAGTTCTCGCTGACCACCGTCGAGCGCGGTGAGCTGGAGCGGGCCGCCGAGGCCGGTGAGCGCGGCGCCGAGGGCGCCCTGGCCGCCGTACGCCGGCTGACCCTCCAGCTCTCCGGCGCCCAGCTCGGCATCACCGTCACCTCGCTGGTGATCGGCATGCTCGCCGAACCGTCCCTGGCCGCGCTGCTGAGGGGCCCGCTGGAGGCCGCCGGGCTCGGCGGAGCCGCTCCCACGGTGGCCACCGTGCTGGGCGTGGCCCTGTCCACCGTCGTGCTGATGGTGGTGGGCGAACTGGTCCCGAAGAACTGGGCGATCTCGCGCCCGCTGGCCGTCGCCAAGGTGGTCGCGGGCCCGCAGCGCGGCTTCACGGCCGCGTTCGGCCCGTTCATCGGGCATCTCAACGACACCGCGAACCGTTTCGTACGACGCTTCGGCCTGGAGCCCGCCGAGGAGCTGGCCTCCGCCCGCAGCCCCGAGGAACTGGTCGCGCTCGCCGAGCACTCCGCGGCGGAGGGCGCCCTGGAGGCCGACTCCGCCGAGCTGTTCGTGCGCACCCTGCATCTGGGCGAGCTGACCGCGGAGAACGTCATGACCCCGCGCGTCGACGTCCAGGCCCTGGAGGCGCACGCGACGGCCGCGGACGCGGCGAACCTGTCGTACGCGACGGGCCTGTCCCGCTTCCCGGTCTACCGCGACTCCCTGGACGACGTCGTCGGCACCGTCCACATCAGGGACGTCCTCGCCCTGGAGCCCGCCACGCGCGCGACCACCCCCGTCACGGAGCTGGCCACCGAGCCCCTGCTGGTGCCCTCCTCGCTGACCGCGGACCGGCTCCTTGAGCGGATGCGGGCGCTGCGCACGATGGCCGTCGTCATCGACGAGTACGGCGGCACCGCGGGCGTGGCGACCGTGGAGGACATCGTCGAGGAGGTCGTCGGCGAGGTCCGCGACGAGCACGACCCCGTCGAGGCGCCCGACCTGCAACCCGTCGGAGGCGCCGAGGGCGTGTGGGACGCGGACGGCTCGGTCCGCGTCGACCGGCTCGGCGGGATAGGGCTGACGGCGCCCGAGGGGCCGTACGAAACGGTGGCCGGGCTGGTCGCCAACCGGCTCGCGCGGATCCCCGTCAAGGGCGACGACCTTGAGGTGGACGGCTGGCGCCTCGACGTCCTGGACGTCGACCACCACCGCGCCGACCGGGTGCGCATCACCGCGCCCGCCCGGCCCCTGGTCCGGGCGGAGGAGGCCCGATGACCACCCTGCAACTGATCATCGGTGCGCTGACGCTGCTGACCAACGCCTTCTTCGTGGGCGGTGAGTTCGCCCTGATCTCCGTGCGTCGCGGGCAGATCGAGCCGCGCGCCAAGGAGGGCGACAAGCGGGCCCGGATGACCCTGTGGGGCCTGGAGCACCTCTCCGCGATGATGGCCACCGCACAGCTCGGCATCACCGTCTCCTCGCTGGTGCTCGGCGCGGTCGCCGAACCGGCCATCGCGCACCTGCTGGAGCCCGGCTTCCACGCGGCCCACATCCCCGAAGGGCTGATCCACCCGATCGCCTTCGTGATCGCCCTCTCCGTGGCGACCTATCTGCACATGCTGATCGGCGAAATGGTGCCGAAGAACATCGCGCTCGCGGCGCCCGTGCCGACCGCGCTGCTGCTCGGGCCGCCGCTGGTGGCGCTCACGCGCGCGCTGCGGCCGTTCGTCTTCGGCATCAACGCCTTCGCCAACGCCCTGCTGAAGCTGCTGCGCGTCGAGCCCAAGGACGAGGTGGAGGCCGTCTTCACCGACGACCAGCTCGCCCGCATGGTCCTCGACGCGAGCGAGGCGGGGCTGCTCTCGCCCGCCGACGGCGAGCGGTTGCGGGACGCGCTGGAGCTGGGCACCCGGCCGGTCGGCGAGATCCTCGTCCCGGCGCAGCGGATGCGGACCGTCGACGCGACGGTCACCCCGGCGCGGCTGGAGCGGGTGGCCGCCGAGGCGGGCTACTCCCGCTTCCCGGTCACCGGCACCGAGGGGACCGTCCTCGGCTATCTGCACATCAAGGACACCCTCGGGATCGCGGATCGCGAGCGGCCCTTCCCGCGCGAGGCGCTGCACCCGGTCACCCGGGTCCGCATCGACACCCCGCTGGACGACACGCTCACCGCCCTGCGCGCCGACGGCAGCCATCTGGCCGCGGTCACGGGGGAGACCGGGACGGTCCTCGGGTTCGTGACCATGGAGGACGTCCTGACGGAGCTGGTGGGGCCGACGCCGACGGCCGTCTGACCTCCGGCGGGCGGCCGTCACCCCGGCCTGGTAGATCTGAGAAACAGCCTGGTGGGGGCGGGAACGCCGCTCCCGCCCCAGCCGTTCACACAGCACACGCACAACCGAAGGAGCAAGCCCGTGTCCGCCAGCCCGACGGACCCCCCGGGGCACCGCGCCCCCTCTCGATCGACGCGCCGATGAGCGCCCTGGAAGCCTGGCTCGGCCTGCTCGCCGTCCTCGTCCTCACGGCCGGCACCGGCTACTTCGTCGCCCAGGAGTTCGCCTACGTCTCCGTGGACCGCCTCGCCCTGGCCCGGGACGCCGAGGCGGGGGACAAGAAGGCGGCCCGCGCGCTGACCGTCCTGGAGCGGCTCTCCTTCATGCTCTCCGGTGCCCAGCTCGGCATCACCGTCACCGGCCTGGTCGTCGGCTTCATCGCCGAACCCTCGGTCTCCGCGCTGCTGAAGCCCGTCCTCACCGGCGTCGGGATCCCCGAGGGCGCGGTCGGCGGCATCTCCGTCGTGCTCGCCTTCGTCGGCGCGACCGTCGTCCAGATGGTCCTCGGCGAACTCGCCCCGAAGAACCTCGCGATCGCCGTCCCGGAGCGCCTCGCGAAGGCCCTCGCCCCCTCCACCCTCGGCTACCTCAGGGTCGTCGGCCCGGTCGTGCACATCTTCGACGGCGCGGCCAACAGACTGCTGCGCCGGGTCGGCATCGAACCCGTCGAGGAACTCCACCACGGCGCCACCCTGGAGGAACTCGGCCACCTCATCGGCGAGTCCCACGAACAGGGCGAGCTGCCCAAGGACACCGCCGACCTCCTCGACCACGCCCTGGAGTTCTCCGAGCGCACCCTTGACGAGGTGATGGTGCCCCGTGTGGACGCCGTCTTCGTCCGCAAGGACGCCACCGCCGCCGAGGCCGTCGACCTCATCGCCAAGCACGGCCACTCCACCTACCCCGTCCTCGGCGACCACCCGGACGACGTCCCGGGCGTCCTCGGCGTACGGGAGCTGATGCGGTTGCCCGCCGAGGAGTTGACCCGGACCACCGCGGGCGCCCTCGCCCGCACCCCGCTCCTGCTGCCCGACACCCTCCCGCTGCCGGATGCGGTCGAGCAGATGCGGGAGCGGGACGACGAGTTCGCGGTCGTCCTCGACGAGCACGGCGGGGTCGCCGGGATCGTCACCTACGAGGACATCGCCGAGGAACTGGTCGGCGACATCGCCGACGAGACCGATACCGTCACCGAACTCGCCGTGGCGGACGGCGAGGGCTGGCTGGTCGACGCGGGCCGCCGGCTCGACGAGATCGCCGACGTCACCGGGATCGAGCTGCCCGAGGAGGAGGACTACGACACCGTCGCCGGGCTGATCGTGGACCGACTCGGCCGCTTCCCGGCCATCGGCGACCGCGTCACCGTCGACCTGCTCGACGGCGGGCGCGCGATGCTCGACGTACGGACACTCGACCGGCATGTGCCCGAACGGGTGCGCATCGAGAGGCAGGAGCAGGCATGAGCTTCCCCATGGCGCTCTTCGTCACCGTCCTGCTGCTGATCGGCAGCGGCTTCTTCGTCGCCGCCGAGTTCGCGCTCGTCGCCGCCAAGCGGCACCGCATGGAGAAGGCGGCCGCGGAGGGCCGGCGCGGCGCGAAGGCGGCCCTGGCCGGTATGCGCGAGCTGTCGCTGATGCTCGCCGGTGCCCAACTCGGCATCACGGTCTGCACCTTGGGCCTCGGCTCGGTCTCCAAGCCCGCGATCTCCCACGAACTCGACCCGCTGCTGCACGACCTGGGCCTGCCCAGCGCGCTCAGTTACGGCGTGGCCTTCGTGTTCGCGATGGTCGTCGTGGTCTTCCTGCACATGGTGGTCGGCGAGATGGCCCCCAAGTCCTGGGCGATCGCCCACCCGGAGACCTCCGCAATGCTGCTGTCGCCGCCGTTCCGGGGCGTGGTGAAGGTGGTCCGGCCGCTGATCTCGGTGCTCAACCGGCTCAGCAACGCTCTTGTACGGCTGTGCCGGGTCACTCCGCGCGACGAGCTGGCCTCCGTGCACAACAGGGAGCAACTGACCCATCTGGTCGAGGAGTCCGAGCGGCTCGGCCTGATCAGCGAGGCCGACTCGGAGCTCCTCACCCGCTCGCTCACCGAGCCCGAGACGCCGGTCCGCGAACTCCAGGTCCCGGCCGCGGAGATCACCTCGGTGGACGGCGCGGCGGGGCTGGACGACATCCTGCGCACGGCGACCGAGCACGACCGTACGCGCATGGTCGTGCGCGAGGAGGGCGTGATCCTCGGCTCCCTGCACGCGCGCGACGCGCTCGTCGCCCGCGCCCAGGGCCGCACCGCCACCGCCCGCACCCTCGCCCGCCCGATCCCGGAACTGACCGGAGCCACCACGGTCGCCGACGCGATCGACCTGCTCCGCCGGCACCGGGCGTCCCTGGCGGTCGTACGGGACGAGGAGGGCACGCTCACCGGCCTGGTAACCCTGGACGACCTCCTCACCCGCTACCTCCAGCCGGCCTAGCCGCAGGTGCCGGTGAAGACGCCCACCTGGTCCGCGCTGCTGCTTGCCGTCACGAGGTCCTGGACGCCGTCGGAGGTGAGGTCGGCGGCGGCCGCCTCGTAGGCGCCGGACGACGTCAGGTCGGTGAGCTTCGTCAACTCCCCGCCGGAGGTGCCGAGATAGACGGAGACTGTGCTCCCGTTCGAGGAGGACACCAGGACGTCCGACACGTCGTCGCCGTCGAGGTCGGCCGCGCCCACGGACACCGGGAGCGCCGAAGTCGTGTAGCTCACCGGGTCGTCGAAGGTGCCGTCGCCCTGACCGCCGTACACCTGAAGGGTGTTGGAGCCGTTGCTGACGGTCGCCAGGTCGGTCGCGCCGTCGCCGTCGAAGTCGCCGGAGGCGATCGAGTAGAGCCGGTTGACGCTCGCGTACTCCGTGACGTCCCCGAAGGTGCCGTCGCCGTTGCCGAGGGCCACGCTGACCCCGCCCGCGGTCGCGACGGAGGCGGTGGCGATGTCCAGGGCGCCGTCGCCGTCGAAGTCGGTGAGCACCAGGCCGTGCGGCCGGGTCACCGTCACCCCCTCGGTCTCGACGGTGAACGTCCCGGTGCCGTCCCCGAACAGCAGGCTGACCCCGCCGCCCGACTCCTCGGCCACCGCAAGGTCCAGGTCACTGTCCCCGTCGAGGTCGCCCGGCACCAGGGAGCGGGCGCCCGCGCCGACGGTGTACTGCGTCGCCGTACCGAAGGCGCCCCCGCCGGTGCCGGGCAGCACGCTGACCGTGCCGCCGTCGAAGTCGGCCGTGGCGAGGTCCGGGGTGCCGTCCGCGTCGAAGTCGGCGATCACCGTCTGGTACGGCTTGTCGCCCACCGCGTAGTCGGTGGCCGTGCCGAAGGTGCCGTCGCCGTTGCCCAGCAGCACGGAGAGCGTGTCGGCGTCGTTGTCGGCGGCGACCACGTCCGTGTTCCCGTCGCCGTCGAGGTCCCCGGTCACCACGTGCCGGGGGTTGTCGCCCACGGCGGCGGTGTCCGACGCGGTGAAGGAGAGGGTGCAGGCCGCGGCCGTACCACTGGCCGACGCCATCACCACCACCCCCGCGGCGATCGCTAACGCCCCGGCCGTCCCGACGGCCAGGACCCGGCGGGTCCGGTGATTCCTGTGCTTGCTCATACGGTGGTCCTCCCATAGCGCGGGCAGCCCTCACGGCGCCCTGTCATGGGCACGGGAACTTAGGAGCCGGGGCTGTGACTGACGTGTCACGGGACCGTGGTTTCGCCGTACCCCGCCGTCGGACGGTCGCGCGGCGGGGGCTACCGTCCCGCTGGGGACATTGCGCGGCGTCCCGAACGGGACGGAGGAGGACGATCCGCATGACCGGTGGTGCTCTGGCGGCCGGGCAGCTCGCCGAGCTGACCACGGGCCGGCTGCTGTCCTCCTGGCAACTCGACGTCCCCGCCCTCGTGCTGGTCACCGCCCTGGCGGCGCTCTACGGCTGGGGCGTACGGCGGCTGCGGCGGCGGGGTGAGCGCTGGCCGCTCGCCCGCTCGGCGGCCTTCGTGTTCCTCGGGCTCGGTGCGCTGGTGGTCGCCACGATGTCCGGGCTCGCCGTCTACGACCACGTCCTGTTCTGGCCGGCCGCCGTGCAGAACGTCCTGCTCGACCTGGTGGCACCGCTCGGCCTCGCCCTCGGCGACCCGCTGCGGCTGGCCGTCGAGGCGCTGCCGGGCGGTGCGGGTGGCGCGGGAGGCGCGGCTGGCTGGCTTCGGCGGGCGATGACCGGCCGGGTGGTGCGCGTGCTGACCTTCCCGCTGGTCAGCACGGCGCTGGTGCTCGCCACCGAACTGACCGTGTACTTCACGCCGTACTTCGCCACCGCCCTGCGCGTCGGCTGGCTGCACGAGCTGATGTACCTCCACCTGCTCGCCGCGGGCTGTCTCTTCGTCGTCCCGGTGCTCACCCGGGAGGAGACGCTGCCCGCGTGGTGCACCCACCCGGTGCGGGCGGCGCTGGTCTTCCTCGACGGTATCGTCGACGCCGTCCCGGGGCTCGTCGTGATGACGCACGGCACGCTGATCGCCGGCGCCTGGTATCTGCACCACGCGCCCTCCTGGTCCCCGGATGTCCACCACGACCAGCAGGTCGGCGGCGGTGCGATGCTCGGTATCGCCGAGCTGGTCGCGCTGCCCTTCCTGCTGGTCCTGCTCTTCCAGTGGGGCCGTGCGGAACGGGTTCAGGCGGTGGCGCTGGACCGCCGCTTGGACGCGCAGTTCGCTGCTGCCGCTGCTGCCGCCCCCGCGCCGTCGCCGGTGTCCGCGGACGAGCCGTCCCCTGATCGTGTCCGCCCCTGGTGGGAGACCGAGCGGAACGAGGTGGCCGACCGGATCCGCCGCCAGCACGGCGGGGCCTGAACCCGGCGCCACTTCAGACAGGGCCCGTCCGTTCCGATCTTCCTGGGGCAGTCGAGGACGTGGACCCGCAGGTTGCCCTTGCCCGGTGCCGCCACGCTGAGCGAGCCGTTCGACACGGTCCCCACGCCACCCGTCACGGCGTCCCGGTAAGTGCCGTTGGGGATGCCCGAGTACGTCGCCACGTCGGTGACGGCGACGAGCGCGAAACTGTCCGTGCCGCCCGCGGTGACCGAACCGGTGCGCACCGGTTCGCGGAGTTGAAGGCGGTGCACGTCGAGGACCTGCGGGACATGGTCCGAAGGTGTCGCCTCCGGCGCCGGCTGCTCTGTCATGCCGGCCGGCAGGGCGGGCTTCTACCGCCGCGGCGACGTCACCTGCCTGACACCGGAGGCCGCGCATGGTCGCTCTGGCCTACAGCAAGCACCGGACCATGCCCGAACTGCTCCAGTTCGCCGAACTCTCCCGCCGTATGCCCGGCCCGGGTCCGGACTGAACGTACGGCGGCGGTCAGCCGGCGACAGGCACCCACCCGCTTTCCCGGGCGGGGTCGATGCCGCTGAGCCATACCAGCGTCCCGCCGATCAGGCCCGGCCTGTCCCGCGTGGCGAGGGCGGGGGCCTCGAGCATGTCGGCGGTCTCCTCCAGGTATGTGACCAGCGTGTCGAGTACCTCGGCGGGGGGCTCGTGGTAGCGGGACCAGGAGCCCAGGCAGCCGGTCGCGGTGTCCAGATACAGGCCCGCGGTGCTGTCGGCCGGGCCCAGGGCGACCACCGGGATCCGGGTCGCTCCCCACACGGTGATCCGTTCCTCTTCGGGGCGGTCGGCGTTGCGGGCGTCCTGGTGAGCCTGGGCATCCCTCTTCATCCGGTGGCAGGAAGCCACGGCGTCCAGGTTCATCAGGGCCATGTTGCCGGGGAGGCAGCCCCAGCCGTCAGCCCCGTCGTCACCCGAGGTCAGCATCCACAGGGTGCGCAGCCCGACGGGTATCGGGATGCCGAGGTCCTCTTCCAGAGCGGCGACGGCGGCCGGGGAGGCGCCGGTGCGGAGCGCGGCGTAGGAGTCGGGGGCGTGGGACCTGAGCCAGGAGGCGATGCGATGCCAGGCATCGGCGACCTGTCTCACCACGACCGCGGCGGCAGCGGGGTCGGCGGGGTCCGCGGGCTCCTCCTGCTCGTCGGCGTCCGTGGAGGGATCGGTGGAACTCGCCGTGGCGGGCCCGGCGTTGGGCGCGGCCCGCAGGAACCGGATCTCGACCCGGTCCGGTTCGCGCAGGTAACCCACCGACAGGTCGGGGCAGTTCTCGAACATGTCGCCGTCGACCGTCACGGTGAGGACGCCGGGCAGCTCCGAGGGCCGGCCCATGTCCGGGTCGTCGGCCAACTGGCCTGCCACAGCCTTCAGCGCGTAGGGGACTCCAGCCCCGAGCCGGGCGGCGGTGTCGCGTACGTCCGGCTGGATGTCGACCTTCACGGCCTGCTGCTCCCTGGTGGTCGGACGGAGGGCGACGCTAGAGCCAGTCGCGCCGCTTGAAGATCACGTACAGGCTGACGCAGACCACCCCCATCAGGGCGATCGCGAAAGGGTATCCGAAGCTCCAGCTCAGCTCGGGCATGTGCGTGAAGTTCATGCCGTAGATCGTGCCGACGAGGGTCGGGGCGAACAGGATCGCCGCCCACGACGAGATCCGCTTGATCTCCTCGTTCTGTTCGAAGCCCGCCTGGGCCAACGCGCGCATTTCCGCGTTCTGTTGCTGGGTGACCAGGGTCGCGTTGACCGTGAGGATCTCCGTGAGGGCCTGGCGGAAGCCGTCGACGCGTTCGCTGGTGTGGGTGACGTGGTCGGCCACGTCCCGCAGATAGCGCTGGAGTTCCTCGTCCGTGCCGTACTTGGAGAAGCCGGCCATCAGAGCGTGCAGCATGCCGACCAGGGGACGGGTCGCGCGCTGGAACTCGACCATTTCCCGGGAGAGTTCGTAGATGCGCCGGGACACCTCCGGGTCGCCGCGGAAGACCTCCGTCTCGATCTCGTCGATGTCGTTCTGGACGCCGGCGACGACCGGGGCGTAGCCGTCGACCACCGCGTCGAGGATGGCGTAGAGGACCGCCTCGGGGCCCAGTTTCAGCAGTTCCGGTGTCTGCTCCATGCGGTGGCGGACCGCCGACAGGTCGGGTGCCGCGCCGTGCCGGACCGTGATGACGAAGTCCGGGCCCACGAACACATGCAGCTCGCCGAAGTCGACCTCCTCCGGCGCGTCCAGGTACCGGGCCGCGCGCAGGACGACGAAGAGCGTCTCGCCGTAGCGCTCCAGCTTGGGGCGCTGGTGGGCCTCCATCGCGTCCTCGACGGAGAGCGGGTGCAGGTCGAACTCCTCGGCGAGGGACAGGAGTTCGCTCTCCGTCGGCCGCGCGAGGCCGATCCACGCCATCCCGGACGGCTCCTCGCGCAGTTCCCGGAACGTGTCCGCGAGCGTGGCGGGCGAGGAGACGCGGACGCCGTCGCGGTAGAGGGCCGACTGCACGATGCTCGCCGGTTCCGGCTCGGGCGCCCGCGGATCGACGGGCGGAGGTGCCGGCTGCGAGGGCGTCGGCGGCGAGGTCAGGGCGCGCCGCCACACGGACTTCCTGGGGTTCTTCCCGGTACCTCGCTCGGACATCCTGGCCGCCTCTCGCTCTCGGTCGAGTCGTCGTCGGCGTGATCACGGAGCAGGGTATACGGGGCAAACCGCATCGGGGTGGCGGAGAGCGGCCGGATCCGGTGAGAGTTGCGGACGGAACCTGTCCGCAAGCCCCACTAGCGTGCACCTCATGACGAAGACGGCCCCCGTGCTCGGCCCCCGCGCCCTCAACCGCGCCACCCTCGCCCGCCAGCTCCTGCTGCGCCGCGCCGAACTCCCCGCGAAGGACGCCGTCCGGCACCTGCTCGGGCTCCAGGCCCAGAACGTCAAGCCGCCGTACCTCGCCCTCGCCGCCCGCCTCGACGGCTTCGCCCCCGAGGAGCTGTCCACGCTGATGGCCGACCGCGAGGTCGTCCGGATCGTCACCCTGCGCTCGACCATCCACACCCACACCGCCGACGACTGCCTCACCCTGCGGCCGCTCGTCCAGCCCGCCCGGGACCGTGAACTCACCCAGTTCCGCAAGGGACTTGAAGGCGTCGACCTGGACCGGCTCGCAACGCGCGCCCGTGAACTCGTCGAGGCCGAACCCCGCACCATGAAGCAGCTGCGCGAGGCCCTGCTCGTCGAGTGGCCGGACGCCGATCCGCAGGCCCTCGCGATCGCCGCCCGCTGCCGGCTTCCGCTGGTCCAGGTCACCCCGCGCGGACTGTGGGGCAGGAGCGGCCAGGTCGCGCTCACCACCGCCGAGCACTGGCTGGGCCGCCCCGCCGGGCCCGCCCCCGCACCGGACGACGTCGTCCTGCGCTACCTCGCCGCCTTCGGCCCCGCCTCCGTCAAGGACATGCAGACCTGGGCCGGTCTGACCCGCCTGCGCGATGCCTTCGAACGCCTGCGCCCCCGGCTGCTGACCTTCCGCGACGAGCAGGGCGTCGAGCTCTTCGACCTCCCCGACGCGCCCCGCCCGGACGCCGACACCCCGGCCCCGCCCCGCTTCCTCCCCGAGTTCGACAACCTGCTGCTCTCCCACGCCGACCGCACCCGCGTGGTCCCGCCCGCGTACTGGGGGCGCAGCTGGCAGGGCAACCAGGCGTACTGCACGCTGCTCGTCGACGGCTTCCTGGCGGGTGTGTGGAAGCTGGAGGGGGACGCCCTCGTCGTGGAACCCTTCGGCAGGCTCACCAAGGCGCAGCGCGCGGAGGTCGAGGAGGAGGGGCAGCGGATGCTCGGCACGCTGTACCCCGGGACGTCGTACGACATCCGGTTCGGGACCGTCGTACGAAAGTGACCCCCTAAGGAGAGCTGACGCTCAGTCCGCCCGCCCCGTGACCGCGACCGTCACGCCCAGCCCGATCATCGTGCACCCGCCCGCCCCGCCGATCATCGACAGCCGGCGGTCGGAGCGGGCGAACCAGGTGCGGGCGGCCGACGCGGTCAGGCCCCACAGGGTGTCCGTGACCAGGCCGATCGTGATCGGGACCAGGCCGAGCAGCAGCATCTGGAGCGGTACGTGACCGGCCGCGTGGTCCACGAACTGGGGGAGGACGGCGGCGAAGAAGACGATCCCCTTGGGGTTGGTGACACCGACGAGGGCGCCGTCCAGGACCGTACGGAGATCCCCGCGCCGGGGCCGGTCCGCGGGCGGTTCCGCGATCGCCGACGCCTTCAGCTCGTGCCGGTGCCGGAAGGCCTGCACGCCGAGGAGGACCAGGTATCCCGCGCCCGCCAGCTTCACCGCGAGGTAGATGGCCACCGACCGCTCGACCAGCGAGCCGATCCCGACGGCGACGGCCACGACGAGCAGATAGGAGCCGAAGACGTTGCCGACCGCGGTCGCCACGGCGGTGCGGCGGCCGTGGGCGAGCGCCCGGCCGATGACGAACAGCACGCTGGGACCCGGGACGACGATCACCAGCAGCGACATCGCGGCGAAGGCGAGGACACGGTCCGTGGACACCATGGCAGCCATTGAAGCACGCGACGCGGACATGGATCAGGGGACGTTACGGGCCGCTCGTGGAGGCCCGCAACGTCCCCTGGGTCGTCACCCGGGGTATGCCCGGGAGACCTTCTGGGGCCCTAGGTGTCTAGGAGTTGACCTGTGCGGTCACGAGGCTGGAGAAGGTGGTCAGCCGGGTGTAGACACCCGGGTAACCGGCCTCCGCACAGCCCTCGCCCCAGGAAGTGATCCCTGCCAGGACGCCCCCGATGAGCAGGGGACCGCCGCTGTCGCCCTGGCAGGTGTCAACGCCGCCGGAGGTGTATCCGGCGCAGACCATGTCGCTCGCGATGAAGGACGAGCCGTAGGAGCTCTTGCAGCTGGAGTCGGACACGATCGGGACGGTCGCGGTCCGCAGCTGGTTGGAGGAGCTGCCGTTCTCCGAGGTGGTGCCCCAGCCGAGGATGCGGGCGGTGGTGCCGGCCGCGTACACACTGGTCTGGGACGAGGAGACGTACGACGCCGTGGTGTACGGCATCGAGGTCGACAGGGTCAGGACGGCCACGTCGTCGCCGTTGGTGGCGTCCGTGTAGCTCGGGTTGATCCAGATCTTGCTGACCCGGCTGACCGTGCCGTTGGTGCCGTTGAGGTAGGTGCGGCCGCCGACGACTCTGACGCTGCTGGTGGTCTCGCCGACCATACAGTGGGCCGCCGTCACGACCTTGGTCGCCGAGACCAGGGTGCCGCCGCAGAACTGGTTCTGCGAGGCGTCCGTGATCTGCATCATGAACGGGTACGAGGTCGTCGTGGTCGTCGAGCCGCCGACGATCGGCTGGGGGGCGGCGACAGCGGTGGGGGCGCTGAGCAGGGCCGTGGCTGCGGCGGCAGCGGTCGCCGCGACGACTGCGGCGGTCTTCTTGGCGCGGTTGAGCCCGAACATGAGTCTCCTCAGTGGGGGTTGCCGGTGGGGGTCGCGCGGGTGGGTGTGGGGGGTGCACGGGGGTCGCGGGACCGACCCCCGTATGCCCGGGCGAGCGGCACGTTCATAAGCTAGAACGCGGAAGTTCCCCTTCCCAATGAGGGAAGCCCCTAAGGGAGTTGGGGAGGGAAAACCCTCGGTCGGGTGACGGACCCGACCTGGCCCCTCGGGTACGCCGTCCCGCCCCTCAGGTCCGCCGTCCCGCCGCCAGCCGCACGATGTCCACCCGCGAGCGGATCCCCAGCTTCCGGTACACCCGGGTGAGCGTCGCCTCGACCGTCTTCACGCTGATGAACAGCCGCCCGGCTATCTCCCGGTTGGTGGCGCCCTCCATGACCAGCGCGGCCACCTGACGCTCCATCGACGCCAGCCCCTCCAGTCCGTCGAGCGCGGACGCGGCGGGCGTGATCACCGGCTCGGCCGGACGCGCCAGCGCCGCCGCCTCGACATGGCGCAGCCACGGCAGCGCCCGGCAGCGCCGGAACAGCCGCGCCGCCTCCTCGTACGACGTCGGCCCGGCCCTGCGGGAGCGCAGCTGGGCCAGCGCGAAGGCGGCCCGTGCCTCCTCCAGGCCGTAGCCCAGCTTGGCGAGACGATCCTGCACCGAGGTCAGCCGGTCGAGCGCGGCCTCGTGGTCGCCCCGCGCCGCCCGCACCAGCGCCTCCGCCCGGTCGAGCACGGCGAGCACGCTCTCCCGGCCGAGCCGCAGCGCGTTCGCCCGGGTCACGTCGATGACGTCCTGCGCCTCGCCGGTCTCGCCGATCCGCACCAGGGCCTCGGCGAGGTCGCCCTGCCAGCGGCCGCGCGCCGGGTCGGTGATGCCGAGCCCCTGCTCCAGCTCGCGGACCCGGCGCAGCGAACGGACCGTCCCGGCCGCGTCCCCGGCCACCAGCTGGGCATACCCGAGGGCGGCCAGCGCCCGGGACTCGTACATCTGGTCGCCGTTGTCCTCGGCGTGCTCGACGGCCTCCCGGGCCAGCTCCAGGGCCCGGTCGACATTGCCGCCGGAGGCCTCCGTGAGGGAGGAGAGCACGGCCGAGGCCACCTCGCCGATGCCGGTGTCGCGGGCCATCATCAGCGCCTCGCGGGACAGGTCGAGGGCGCGTCCGCAGTGCCCGGAGCGCAGTTCGGTCTCGGCGACCCCGCGCAGGAAGTGCACCTCGCTCTCCACCGAGCCGCGCCGGCGGACCTCGCGCAGCAGCGCGGTGACCGTCGCGCGGGCCTCGGGCAGCTGGTCGCTCATGATGAGCCAGCGGAAGCGCGAGTAGCCGGCGCCGTTGTGATGGCAGGCCACGCGCGGGTCCTGGGGCTCCTTCAGGGCGCGCTTGATGGTCGCGGGCGCGTCCGGGTGGCCCATCAGGGTCTCGATCTGGGCCTGGAAGGAGAGCGCCATCAGCTCGTTGTAGCGGTCCTGGCCCCGCGCCGCGAGGGCGGCCGAACGCGCCGCCTCGGCGCGGGCCTCGTCGAAGTCGCCCTCCACCAGCAGGGCCCGCCAGGCGAGTTGATAGCGGATCAGGGCGAGCAGCCGCGGGTCGTCGCCCGCGTCGGCGAGCGCCTGCGGGAAGACGGCGTCGACCTCGGTCATGGCGTGGCCCGCCGTGTCGATCACGATGATCCAGGCCCGCACCCGGTCCGCGGGCACGGTGGCCCGGGTCAGCACGTCCCGCGCGATGTCCCGGGCGAGGTCCAGCTCCCCGGCGGTGATCGCGTCCTCGGCCGCCTCCAGACGCCGTACGTCCGGGTCGGGCACGCTGCCGGCCGGGGTGTGCCGGGCCGCGAGCAGCCCGAGCGAGGCGGCGACCGAGGGGGCGCCCCGGTCCCGGGACAGGGCGGCGGCCTCGGCGAGCCGGGCGGCCACCTCCGGGTCGGTGCCGGTGGTCGCGAGGGCCAGATGGCGGGCCCGCTCGATGGGGTCGGAGGCCGCCGTGGACAGCGCCCGGTGCGCGTCCCGCCGGTCCTGCGCGGGCGCCTCCGCGTACAGCGCGGCCGAGATCAGCGGATGCGCGAAGCGTACGGCGGGACCCTCGCCCTCCGTCGCGAGCAGGCCCAGCGCGGCCGCCTGGGCGGTCTCCGCCTCGGCGTTGGTACGGCCCGCCGCGTGCAGCAGGGCCGGGGTGGGACGGGCGCCCGCGCTCGCCACCAGCAGGGTGCGGCGGGCCTCCTCGGAGAGCATCTCCAGGCGGCTGAGCACCAGGGCGCGCAGCGAGGTGGGCACCGGCAGCGGCTCGCCGGGCCGGGGCGGGGTCGGGTTCTCGGTGAGGGCGCGGCCCAGTTCGAGGGCGTAGAACGGATTGCCGCCGCTGGTGCGGTGGATGTCGCGGACGGTGGAGCGCTGGAGGCCGGTGTAGCCGCGGTGTTCGAGGAGCGCGGAGACCTGGACCCGGGTGAGCGGGTTGAAGCGGACCGCGAGACTGTCCGGGGGCAACGCGCGTAGATGACGGTCGTACTCGGGCCCCTCGGTCCGCACCGCGCACAGCATCCGCACCGGGATGTCGCCGAGCCGGCGCGCGGCGAAGCCGAGCAGTTCGGTGCTGGCCGGGTCGAGCCACTGCATGTCGTCGGCGACGACCAGGACAGGGCCCTCGGCGGCGAGCGCGCGCAGCGCCGAGAGCACGGCCAGGCGCAGGGCGAGGCCGTCGCGCTGGAGGGTGGACTCGCCGCGGCCGGTGAGCGCCGACTCCAGCGCGGTGCGCTGGGCGGCGGGCAGCTTGTCGGAGACGTCGTCGAGGACCAGGCCGAAGAGGTCGGCGAGGGCCAGGAAGGGGAGGTGGGATTCCGACTCGGTGGCCGAGCAGCGCAAGACGGTCCGTGCCGCTTCGCCGCTTTGTGCGGTCAGGGCCCTGAGGACGGTCGACTTTCCAATTCCGGCGGGCCCGTGGAGCAGCACGCTGCCGCCGCGGGCGAGCTGCTCACGTGCCTGACCGAACAGGTCGTCCCGGCCGATGACCAGGTCGGGGCGGCATCTCGCAGGCTCCTGGAAGTCGCGTGGCACGGTCACCGCTCCCCTCCCTGTGTCGTGTCCTGGCCAATATTAGGCAAGGGTCTTGGAAATGCGGAGGGAAGAGGTGGTGAGGGAAATAACAAGCCCTCCGGCATAAACAAATTCACAGCGTGTGTACGTGAATGAGACGTGGACGTTACGGGAGCAGTCCAGCCCGGCGCGCCGCGACCACCGCCTCACCCCGCGTCCGGGCGCCGAGCTTCCGCATCGCCGAGCGCAGATACCCCTTCACCGTCTCGGCGCCCACCCCGAGCCGCCGGGCCGCCGCCGCGTTGGTCGCCCCGGCCGCCACACACGCCAGGACGTCCAGCTCACGCGGTGCCAGAGCGCCCCGGTCCCGGGGCGGGCACTCCGGTGTGAGCAGGGCGCAGGCCTCCAGCAGCTCGGTGCGCAGGGCCGGGTCGGCGATCCGCGGGGCCAGCGCCCGCAGCGCCGCGTGCACCTCCCGGACCTGCTCCCACGCCTGCCTTTCGGGCCGCGGCTCGGGCCGGGCGGCGGCCATGAGGTCGTGCGCCTCGTCCGCGACGACCAGCGCCTGCTCCACGTCCCGGGCCGCGTCCACGGCCGCCGTCAGCGTGCGGTCGCCCAGCGGCTGTACGTCGCGCAGGGCGCCGTAGAGCACGCCCCGCACCCGCCGCCGTACGACGACCGGCACGGCGAGCACCGAGCGCAGCCCCTCTACGGCGACCGGGGCGTCGTACTCGTGGCTGATCTGCCGGGAGACGGAGTAGTCGGTCACCGCGCACGGACGGCCGAGCGCGACCGCCTTGCCGCCCAGGCCGTTGCCCGAGGTCACCGCGAGGGCCCGCAGCGACTGGGTGGCCGTGCCGTCGAGCTCGCTGATCCGGATCCGCGGCCGCCCGGCCTCGACCAGCCCGCCGAAGGCCACGGGCAGCCCGGTCGTACGGCGCAGCCGCGCCAGCGCGCGCCGGATCTCCACGGACCCGGCCGTATCCACCGCCATGCACCCGTCCCTTCGCCCCGGGGACACACCCCCGTTCGGGGGTAGTGAGACCCGCATCACGGATTAGACGATGGCAGAGAGCCGCCCGGCAATGGTGCCGGTACCGAGGAGGACGAGAAGAGATGACGACGGAGGACTTCCGCGGGGCCCGCGACTTCCTGCTGGAGCACCGCGAGGACTACGCCACGGCGTACGAGGGCTTCACCTGGCCCCGCCCGCACCACTTCAACTGGGCGCTCGACTGGTTCGACGTCATCGCGGCCGGCAACGACCGCACCGCCCTGCACATCGTCGAGGAGGACGGCAGCGAGGTCCGGCTCTCCTTCGCCGAGCTGGCCGAGCGCTCCGACAAGGTCGCCAACCTGCTGCGCGAGCGCGGGGTCGAGGCCGAGGACCGCATCCTCGTCATGCTCGGCAACCAGGCCGAGCTGTGGGAGACCGCCCTCGCCGCGATGAAGCTACGGGCCGTCGTCATCCCGGCGACCCCGCTGCTCGGCCCCGCCGACCTGCGGGACCGGGTGGAGCGCGGCCGGGTCAAGCATGTGCTCGTACGCGCCGAGGACACCGCCAAGTTCGACGACGTGCCCGGCGACTACACGCGCCTCGCGGTCGGCGGAGTGCCCGAGGGCTGGCAGCCGTACGAGGACGCGTACGCCGCCTCCGCGCAGTTCCTGCCCGACGGTCCTACCCTCGCCGACGACCCGCTGATGCTCTACTTCACCTCCGGGACGACCGCCCGCCCCAAGCTGGTCGAGCACACCCACACCTCGTACCCGATCGGGCATCTGGCCACCATGTACTGGATCGGCCTCAAGCCCGGCGACGTGCACCTCAACATCTCCTCGCCCGGCTGGGCCAAGCACGCCTGGTCGAACCTCTTCGCCCCCTGGAACGCCGAGGCGACCGTCTTCCTCCACAACTACACGCGCTTCGACGCGACCCGGCTGATGGCGGAGATGGACCGCGCGGGGGTGACGACCTTCTGCGCCCCGCCGACCGTGTGGCGCATGCTCATCCAGGCCGACCTCACCCAGCTGCGCACCCCGCCGCGCGAGGTGGTCGCGGCCGGCGAGCCCCTCAACCCCGAGGTCATCGAGCAGGTCCGGCGGGCCTGGGGCGTCACCATCCGGGACGGCTTCGGGCAGACGGAGACGGCGGTCCAGGTCTCCAACAGCCCCGGCCAGCCGCTGAAGACGGGGTCCATGGGGCGGCCGAGCCCGGGCTATCGGGTGGAGCTGCTGGATCCGATCTCGGGGGCGCCCGGTGCGGCGGAGGGGGAGATCGCGCTCGACCTGTCGGCCCGCCCGGTCGGCCTGATGACCGGCTACCACGGCGATCCGGACCGTACGGCGGAGGCGATGGCCGCAGGCTACTACCGGACCGGGGACATCGGCTCGCGCGACGCCGACGGGTACATCACGTATGTGGGCCGCGCCGACGACGTGTTCAAGGCGAGCGACTACAAGATCAGCCCCTTCGAGCTGGAGAGCGCGCTCCTTGAGCACGAGGCGGTGGCCGAGGCGGCCGTCGTGCCCGCGCCGGACGAGCTGCGGCTCGCGGTCCCGAAGGCGTACGTCGTCCTCGCGGCGGGCTGGGAGCCGGGACCCGACACGGCGAAGGTGCTCTTCGAGCACTCCCGGGAGGCGCTCGCGCCGTACAAGCGGATCCGGCGGCTGGAGTTCGGGCCGCTGCCGAAGACGGTCTCCGGGAAGATCCGGCGGATCGAGCTGCGGGAGGCGACGGCGGCGGGGTCGCAGGCGGAGTACCGCGAGGAGGACTTCCGGTGAACTCGTACAGTCATGGCGTGAGCGCGACCGCGCTCCTCGGCGACACGATCGGCGCCAACCTCGACCGGGCGGTGGCCACTTGGCCCGACCGTGAGGCGCTGGTCGACGTCCCCTCCGGTCGCCGCTGGACCTACGCCCAATTCGGCGCCGACGTCGACCGGTTGGCGTCCGCGCTGCTGGCCTCCGGTGTCCTCAAGGGCGACCGCGTCGGCATCTGGGCGGTCAACTGCCCCGAGTGGACGCTGGTCCAGTACGCCACCGCCCGCATCGGCGCGATCATGGTGAACATCAACCCGGCGTACCGCACGCACGAGGTCGAGTACGTGCTGAAGCAGGCCGGGATCTCCCTGCTCTTCGCCTCCCTCGGCCACAAGAGCAGCGACTACCGGGCGATGGTCGACGAAGTGCGGGGCAGGTGCCCGGAGTTGCGCGAGACCGTGTACTTCGCGGACCCGAGCTGGGACACGCTGCTCCAACGGGCAGTCCCCGACGGGGTGTTCCCCGAGCTTTCCTGCGACGACCCGATCAACATCCAGTACACCTCGGGCACCACGGGCTTCCCGAAGGGCGCCACGCTCTCCCACCACAACATCCTCAACAACGGTTACTTCGTGGGGGAGTCGATCGCCTACGGCGAGCAGGACCGGATCTGCATCCCGGTGCCCTTCTACCACTGCTTCGGCATGGTGATGGGCAACCTCGCGGCGACCTCGCACGGCGCCTGCATGGTCATCCCGGCCCCCTCCTTCGAACCGGCGGCGACCCTGCGCGCGGTCCAGCAGGAGCGGTGCACCTCGCTCTACGGCGTCCCCACCATGTTCATCGCGGAGCTGAACCTCCCCGACTTCGCCTCGTACGACCTCTCCTCGCTGCGCACCGGCATCATGGCGGGCTCGCCCTGCCCGGTCGAGGTGATGAAGCGGGTGGTCGCCGAGATGCACATGGAGGAGGTCTCCATCTGCTACGGCATGACAGAGACCTCCCCGGTCTCCCTGCAGACCCGCATCGAGGACGACCTGGAACACCGCACGGCGACGGTCGGCCGCGTCCTGCCGCACATCGAGGTGAAGGTCGTCGACCCGGCGACCGGGATCACCCAACCGCGCGGTACGGCAGGGGAGTTGTGCACCCGCGGCTACAGCGTGATGCTCGGCTACTGGAACGAGCCCGAGAAGACCGCGGAGGCCGTCGACGCCGGGCGCTGGATGCACACCGGCGATCTCGCCATGATGCGGGAGGACGGGTACGTCGAGATCGTCGGCCGCATCAAGGACATGATCATCCGGGGCGGCGAGAACATCTACCCGCGCGAGATCGAGGAGTTCTCTACGGCCACCCGAAGATCGCGGACGTCCAGGTGGTCGGCGTCCCCGACGAGCGGTACGGCGAGGAGGTGCTGGCCTGCGTCATCCCGCGCGACCCGGCCGCACCGCCCACCCTGGAGGACGTCCGCGCCTTCTGCGAGGGCCGGCTCGCCCACTACAAGATCCCCAGCCGGCTGCGGATCCTGGAGTCCTTCCCGATGACGGTGTCGGGGAAGGTGCGCAAGGTGGAGCTGCGGGAGACGTACGCCGACGGTTAGGCGGCCGGGCCCCGGTCGCGGCGCATGCAGACGCGGGGCCACTGGTCGAGGCCGAGATCCTTCTCGTGGGCGCGGATCGCGCGCAGGCCCGGGGTGAGTTCGGCGTCGGACAGGGGGCGGAAGCCGAGGCGGGCGTAGTACGGCGCGTTCCAGGGGACCTCGGTGAACGTGGTCAGGGTGAGGGCGGGCAGGCCCTGTTCGCGGGCGTGGGTGTCGGCGTGGGCGAGGAGCGCGCGGCCGATGCGGCGGTGCGCGAAGTCCGGGTGGACCGAGATCTGCTCGATGTGCAGGGCGCCGTCGACGGGCTCGCAGATCACGTACGCGACCGGCCGGTCCGAGCCCGCGCAGGCCACCCACGCCCGGCCCGCGCGGCGGTAGCGATCCAGAGTTTCGACGCTCGGCGCCTCGTGCTCGTCGACCTCCGCCATGCCGATGTCCCGGAAGGCGGCGCCCGCGGCCGTCTCGATGTCCCTCAGGACGGGCAGCTCGGCGGGCGTGACCGGACGGATGCGCATGCGGCCAGTCTGAGGCGGCGCGCGGGCCCGTGCCAGCCAATATCCGCCCCGCGTCTCACGCCCCGGTCGCGTCCATCTCGTCGGCCAGGCTGTTCACCGGCTGCGGGGTGCCCGTCAGGTCCAGGACGAACAGGGGGACGCCCAGGGAGTCCGCGCCGGTGCGGGCCTCGCCCGTGTAGCCGGCGAGCGAGAAGTAGACGCAGTGGGCGGACTCCGTCATCGCCGTCAGCCACAGGCACTCCACGTCCCGCAGCGAGGCGGGCCGCACGGTCGGGTCCACCTGGGCCAGCAGCCCGCGCGCGGCGAGGCCGATGCCGGACGGCGGCCGCTGGTCGGCGCGCCGGATCTCCTCGTAGCCGAGCCAGCGCAGATACAGCGCGGCGACGGTGACCGCGTCCCGTGCCGTACGGATCGTGATCGGCTGGAAGGCGCGGCGCGCACCGGCGGAGACGGCCGGCTCGGACTCCGGCCCGGGCGCGGACGTGGCGCCCCCGGTCACCGGGATGCGCAGGAGCGTCCCGCAGACACAGCCCAGCTCCGGCTGCGGCCACTCGGTGCGGCTGCCGCAGACCCCGCAGACGACGGCGACCCAGGCCTCGTCCCACACCTGGTGCGTGACGGCCGTCGGCTCGCTCCGCCGGTCCAGCGGCGGGGAGACCGGGGCCCCGCACTCGCACGGATACGAGGGGGCCGCGTAGAGGTGCTCGCGCCGGCAGACCGGGCAGCGCACCGACACGCTCTCGGACATGGCCACATCGTCCTCCAGGACATGCCCGGTTGTCCGCCCCTTGACGGTCTTCACCCGCCCACCTACATTGCTTCCATATAGCAGAAACTATATTCCACATGGTGGAAACAGTGCGGAAGTGCTCGCGGCGGGGCGCGACGGGAGTACGGATCCGACGGCAATCCGACGGCAGGAGTACTCGATGGCTCGTATGACCGCTGCCCGCGCGGCAGTTGAGATCCTCAAGCGCGAGGGCGTCGTGGACGCGTTCGGTGTCCCGGGCGCGGCGATCAACCCCTTCTACGCGGCGCTCAAGGCCTCCGGAGGCATCCACCACACCCTCGCCCGCCATGTCGAGGGCGCCTCGCACATGGCCGAGGGCTACACGCGCACGCACCCGGGCAACATCGGTGTCTGCATCGGTACCTCGGGCCCGGCCGGCACCGACATGATCACCGGTCTGTACTCCGCGCTCGGCGACTCGATCCCGATCCTGTGCATCACGGGCCAGGCCCCGACCGCCGTGATCCACAAGGAGGACTTCCAGGCCGTCGACATCGCGGCCATCGCGAAGCCGGTGACGAAGATGGCGGTCACCGTCCTGGAGGCGGCCCAGGTGCCGGGCGTCTTCCAGCAGGCCTTCCACCTCATGCGCTCCGGGCGTCCAGGCCCGGCCCTGATCGACCTGCCGGTCGACGTCCAGCTCACCGAGATCGAGTTCGACCCGGAGACCTATGAGCCCCTCCCGGTCTACAAGCCGGCCGCGAGCCGCGCACAGATCGAGAAGGCGATCGGGATGCTGAACGCCTCCGAGCGCCCGCTGATCGTCGCCGGCGGCGGGGTCATCGGCGCCGACGCCTGCGAACTCCTCGTCGAGTTCGCCGAGTTGACCGGCACCCCGGTGATCCCGACCCTGATGGGCTGGGGCGCGATCCCCGACGACCACGAGCTGAACGCCGGCATGGTGGGCCTGCAGACCTCGCACCGCTACGGCAACGCCACCTTCCTGGAGTCCGACTTCGTGCTCGGCATCGGCAACCGCTGGGCCAACCGGCACACCGGGCGCGTGGACGTCTACACGGCGGGCCGGACGTTCGTCCACGTCGACGTCGAGCCGACCCAGATCGGCAGGATCTTCGCCCCGGACTACGGGATCGCGTCGGACGCGAAGGCCGCGCTGTCGTTGTTCGTCGAGGTGGCAAGGGAGTTGAGGGCGGCGGGCCGGCTGCCGGACCGCTCGGCGTGGGCGGCGTCCGCACAGGAGAGGAAGGCGACCCTCCAGCGCCGTACGCACTTCGACGACATCCCGATCAAGCCGCAGCGTGTCTACGAGGAGATGAACAAGGCCTTCGGACCGGAGACCCGGTATGTCTCCACGATCGGCCTCTCCCAGATCGCCGGCGCCCAGATGCTGCACGTCTTCCGGCCCCGGCACTGGATCAACTGCGGCCAGGCGGGCCCGCTCGGCTGGACGGTCCCGGCGGCGCTGGGCGTGGCCAAGGCGGACCCCCAGGCGCAGGTGGTCGCCCTCTCCGGCGACTACGACTTCCAGTTCATGATCGAGGAGCTGGCCGTCGGGGCGCAGCACCGGATTCCGTACGTCCATGTCCTGGTCAACAACGCCTACCTGGGCCTGATCCGCCAGGCGCAGCGGGCCTTCGACATCGACTTCCAGGTGAAGCTGGAGTTCGAGAACGTCAACTCCCCGGAGCTGGGCGTCTACGGCGTCGACCACGTCAAGGTGGCCGAGGGGCTCGGCTGCAAGGCGATCCGGGTGACCGACCCGGCGGAACTCGGCGCGGCCTTCGAGCAGGCGAAGAAGCTCGCGCAGGAGTACCGGGTGCCGGTGGTCGTCGAGGCGATCCTGGAGCGGGTCACCAACATCTCGATGTCGACCACCAACGACATAGGAAACGTCGTGGAGTTCGAGGAGGTCGCGACGGAGCCGGGACACGCGCCGACGTCGATCAGGCCGCTGAAGGTCTGACGCGCGGGCCCGATAGAGACGGGCATGAGCGAGGGGCGGTCCGACCGATCCGGTCGGGCCGCCCCTTTGTACGCCGGCTCCCCCGAAGCCGGTCCCCCGTTCCCCCGTGCCGGGCCCGCCGCCCCCGTGCCGGCGGGCCCTCTCAGACGAGAATGTGCCCGCGGCAGGGTCCAGTTGAAGCCCCCTGACCGATGTTCAGAGGTTGATTTGAGGATTCCCTAGGGGAGCTACGCCCGGTGCCGTACGCCGGCTCCGTGACCGTGACCCTCGGACAGCCCCGGCCAGTCGTCGGGACCACCGCCCTGCCACTCCACGATGTCCTCGTCCTCGACCTCGACCCGGTCCAGGTCGGCGAGCCTCAGCAACTCGACGACATCGTCCAGATGCGAGGCGACCCCGAGCTTCTCGTCGTCCACGGTGACCCTCCGGGAACCGTCCAGGGCCGGTGCGTGCACCACGACATGCGGTGGGTGGATGGGATGCGTCATGACTCCAGCGTCCTGCGGGGGAGCGGCGTGCGCATCCCCGGGCGCCGCGAGGCTTCGGGGCAACGCGAAGCGCTCCCCGCACCGGGATGCGGGGAGCGCTGCCGAGGGTGCCGGGACCGCGGCGGCGGCGACGGAACCGGGGGCTCTCCTCCCTCTGGTCGGGACGAGAGGCCGGGCCTTCACCACCGCACTGGCTCGCACGCCGCCGCGGAGTCTTCGTCCTCGTGGGTTCCCGGTCCGCGGCGGTGCCTGGGCGCGACAGGACAGATGTCGGCGCCGCCGCGGACCGAAAGTCGGTGTTCTTCAGGAGGTGTCAGACTTCGGCGCCGGACAGGCGCTCCACCGCCCGCAGCAGCGCCGAGTGGTCCAGGCCGCCGTCGCCCTGCGCGCGCAGGCTCGCGACCAGCTGGGCGACCACCGCGCCGACCGGCAGGGCCGCGCCGACGGTGCGGGCCGCGTCGGTGACGATGCCCATGTCCTTGTGGTGCAGGTCGATCCGGAAGCCCGGCTTGAAGTCGCGGCGCAGGAAGTTGTCCTTCTTGCGGGCCAGGACCGTCGACCCGGCGAGCCCGCCCCCGAGCACGTCCAGCGCGGCCTTCAGGTCCACGCCCGACTTCTCCAGGAAGACCACGGCCTCGGCGCACGCCTGGATGTTCACGGCGACGATCAGCTGGTTCGCGGCCTTCACCGTCTGGCCCGAGCCGTGCGGCCCGCACAGCACGATCGTCCTGCCGAGCGCCTCGAAGAGCGGCTCGGCCTCGTCGAAGTCGGCCTGCTCGCCGCCGACCATGATGGACAGCACCGCCTCGATCGCCCCGGCCTCACCGCCGGACACGGGCGCGTCCAGGACGCGAACGCCCTTCTCGGCGGCGGCCTTCGCGAGGTCGACCGAGGTCTGCGGGGTGATCGAGGACATGTCGATCAGCAGGGCGCCGGAGCGGGCGTTGTCCAGGATGCCCTCGGGGCCGTACGCGATGGCCTCGACCTGCGGGGAGGCCGGCACCATCGTGATGATCACGTCGGCGTCCCGCACGGCCTCGGCGATCGAACCGGCGGCGGTGCCGCCCGCTGTGGTGAGCCGGTCCAGCTTCTCCCGCTCCAGGGTGAAGCCGGTGACGTCGTAACCCGCCTTGATCAGGTTCTCGGACATGGGAGAGCCCATGATGCCGAGGCCTATCCAGGCGACCTTGGGCAGATTGCTCATGATGGGGAGTGCCTCTCAGTACGGGGGGTCAGCGGGACAGCCAGTCGAAGGCCGCGGAACTCGGGCGGTCGCCGGGCTTGTACTCCAGGCCGACCCAGCCGTCGTAACCGGCCTTGGCCAGCCGGTCCAGCAGCTCCTCCAGCGGCAGCGAACCCGTGCCCGGCGCGCCGCGGCCCGGGTTGTCGGCGATCTGGACATGGCCGGTCTTCGCGGCGAACTCGTCGATCACCGCCGGGAGGTCCTCGCCGTTCATGGACAGGTGGTAGAGGTCCATGAGGAAGCGCGCGTTGCCGAGGCCCGTCGCCGCGTTGACCTTGTCGACGATCCCGACCGCGGCCGGGGCGCTGACCAGCGGGTACAGCGGCGACTCGGGCTTGTTCAGCGCCTCGACCAGCAGCACCGCGCCGATCCGGTCGGCCGCGCGGGCGGCGAGGACCAGGTTCTCCAGGGCCAGCGCGTCCTGCTCGGCCGGGTCGACGCCGTCGACGCGGTTGCCGTACAGCGCGTTGAGCGCCGTGGCCCCCAGCGAGCCCGCGAAGTCCGCGGCCACGTCGATGTTGGCGCGGAACCGCTCCGACTCCGCGCCCGGGACCGACAGGGCGCCCCGGTCGGGACCGGGCAGCTGACCGGCGTAGAAATTGAGGCCCGTGAGCTGGACGCCGGCGTCCTCGACGGCCTTCCTCAGGCCGTCGAGTTCCGACCGCTCGGGGGTGGGGGTGTCGACCCAGGGCCACCACAGCTCGACCGCGGAGAATCCGGCCGCGGCGGCCGCCGCGGGGCGCTCCAGGAGCGGGAGTTCCGTGAAGAGGATCGACAGGTTGACGTTGAAGCGCTGCTCTGCGAATCCCATTCGCGGCGCCCCTTCCGTGTCGTGATTTTCCATGATGCGGAAGTTAGTTTCTGCTTATTGGAAGATTGCCGTCGCCTCGAAGGCGTTGTCAAGAGGGCCCGGCGGAAAACCGCACAGCGGGTTAGGTTGTGCGCGTGCGATTGAGAGTGGAGTTCACGACCGAGCCCTTCGACCTCGACGAGGCCCCCGCGCATGCGCTCGTGGCCCGCGAGGTCATCGAGGCGGCCGAGCTGGACACGGTGGACGTCGGCCCCTTCGGCAACACGGCCGAGGGCCGCGCCGACGCGGTGCTCGGTGCCGTGGACGCCATGCTGCGCAGGACGCTCGAGTCGGGCGCCACCCGGATCTCGCTCCAGGTCAACGTGATCGGGGAGGGGGCCGAGTGACCGGTTCCGCGGACGAGCCCTTCATCACGGCGGTCAAGCCGCTGGTCGACGCCATAGGCGGGGAGCTGCTCCCGCCGGACGAGGCCGGTCCCGACGACGTCGTGCTCTCCTGGGAGGGCGCCGAGGCCGTCGCCGTACGGCTGCCGCAGCTCGCGGACTCCCTCGACCACATCCTGGCCGCCATGGAGCGCAAGAAGGGCAGGCCGCTCGCGGACCTCGACCGCAAGGCCAAGCAGGAGGTCGTACGGATACTGGAGGCGCGCGGCGCCTTCTCGGTACGGCACGGCGTGGAGACCGTGGCGAGCGCGCTCGGGGTGAGCCGCTTCACCGTCTACAACTACCTGAACCGGGACAAAGCGTAGAAAGCGCTGCCGGGTGGGTTCTGTAACCCCGAATTTTCAACAAAGTGTTGACGTGATGTCGTGCGGGAGCGTTAGCTGACGCCATGACGCCGACATCCGAGCCCGCGGGCCTGGCCCGGTTCAACGCCCTGGAGGAGCACGCGGCCTACGCCGTGCTCCACGAGGCGTGCGCCTCCGCGACCTGGGCGAAGCGACTGCTCGCCGCCCGGCCGTACGCCACGGTCGACGCCCTCTTCGCCGAGAACGACACCGCGATGGCGGAACTGACCGCCGACGACCTCGCCGAGGCGATGGCCGGCCACCCGCCGATCGGCCGCCCCAAGCCGGGCGACCCGACCTCGGCCCGCGAACAGTCGGGGATGGCCTCGGCCGACGCCGCGCTCAAGGCCGAGATGCTCGACCTGAACCTCTCCTACCAGGAGCGGTTCGGCCATGTCTTCCTGATCTGCGCCACCGGCCGCACCGGCGAGCAGATGCGCGACGCGCTCAAGGAGCGGATCGGCAACGCGCCGGAGCGGGAGCGCGAGATCGTCCGCACCGAGCTGGGCAAGATCAACCGTATCCGGCTCGCCCGCATCGTCGAAGAGGACCGAGCGTCATGAGTACGAGCACCACCGCCTCCGTGTCCACGCACATCCTGGACACCAGCGTCGGCCGCCCCGCCGCGGGCGTCGCCGTCCGGCTCGCGGCCCGTAGCGGCCGCGATGCCGACTGGCAGGCGCTCGGCGGCAGCGCGACCGACACGGACGGGCGGTGCAGGGACCTGCCGGCCCTGCCGGAGGGGACCACCCACGTACGGCTCGACTTCGAGGTCGAACCGTACTTCCTGAAGAAGCAAGCCGATGCGCAGCAGGACGCCCCCGCGAATCGGGACAGCGGTGCCGGAGTGTTCTTCCCGGAGGTGGCGATCACCTTCGCCGTCAAGCCCGGCGAGCACTACCACGTACCGCTGCTGCTCAACCCGTTCGGCTACTCCGTATACCGAGGGAGCTAGCTATGCCCATTCTTGGACCGAACCAGTACGGCAAGGCCGAGAACCGAGTCGTCAGGATCACGCGGGACGGCGCCACCCACCACATCAAGGACCTCAACGTCTCGGTGTCGCTGAGCGGCGACATGGACGAGGTCCACTACTCCGGCTCCAACGCCAACGTCCTGCCGACCGACACCACCAAGAACACGGTGTACGCGTTCGCCAAGGAGCACGGCATCGAGTCCGCCGAGCAGTTCGGCATCCACCTCGCGCGGCACTTCGTCACCTCGCAGCCGGCGATCCACCGCGCCCGCATCCGCATCGAGGAGTACGCCTGGGAGCGGACCGTGGGCGGCCACTCCTTCGTCCGCCAGGGCCAGGAGACCCGGCTCGCGCAGATCACCTACGACGGCTCGTCCTGGGAGGTCGTCTCCGGCCTCAAGGACCTGACCGTGCTGAACTCGACGGACTCCGAGTTCTGGGGCTACGTCAAGGACAAGTACACGACCCTGCCCGAGGCGTACGACCGCATCCTGGCCACCGAGGTCTCCGCCCGCTGGCGCTTCAACTGGACCGACGACACCGAGGACATGCCCGACTGGGACACGTCGTACGAGCAGACGAAGCAGTACCTGCTCCGGGCCTTCGCCGAGACCTACTCGCTCTCGCTCCAGCAGACCCTCTTCCAGATGGGCTCGCGGATCATCGACAACCGCGCGGAGATCGACGAGGTCCGCTTCTCGCTCCCCAACAAGCACCATTTCCTTGTGGACTTGGAGCCCTTCGGCCTCAAGAACGACAACGAGGTGTACTTCGCCGCCGACCGGCCCTACGGCCTGATCGAGGCGACCGTCCTCAGGGACGGGCGCGAGGCGAAGATTCCGGCTGACCTCACCAACCTCTGAAGGACCGACCATGGCAGCCGCTGAGCGCATCGTCATCGAGAACTGTTCCCTCGCCACCGTCGACGCCCACGACACCGAGTACGCCTCGGGCCATGTCGTCATCGCCGGCAACCGCATCGAGTCCCTCGGCGCGGGCAGGGCCCCCGAGGGCCTGACGGACGTCGTACGCCGTATCGACGCCACCGGCCACCTCGTCACCCCCGGCCTGGTCAACACCCACCACCACTACTACCAGTGGATCACCCGGGGCCTGGCCACCGACCACAACCTCTTCAACTGGCTCGTCGCGCTGTACCCGACCTGGGCGCGCATCGACGAGCAGATGGTCTACGCGGCCGCGCAGGGGTCCTTGGCCATGATGGCCCGCGGTGGTGTGACCACCGCGATGGACCACCACTACGTCTTCCCGGCCGGCTCCGGCGACCTCTCCGGCGCGATCATCCGCGCCGCCCGCGAGACGGGCGTCCGCTTCACCCTCGCCCGCGGCTCCATGGACCGCAGCGAGAAGGACGGCGGTCTGCCCCCGGACTTCGCCGTCGAGACCCTCGAAGGCGCCCTCGCCGCGACCGAGGCCACCGTCAAGGAGCACCACGACTCCTCCTTCGACGCCATGACCCAGGTGGCCGTCGCCCCCTGCTCGCCCTTCTCCGTCTCCACCGAACTCCTGCGGGAGGGCGCCGAGTTGGCCCGCCGCCTCGGGGTACGGCTGCACACCCACGGCTCGGAGACCGTCGAGGAGGAGCAGTTCTGCAAGGAACTGTTCGGCATGGGCCCGACCGACTACTTCGAGTCCACCGGCTGGCTCGGCGAGGACGTCTGGATGGCGCACTGCGTCCACATGAACGACTCCGACATCGCCGCGTTCGCCCGCGCGAAGACGGGCGTTGCCCACTGCCCGTCCTCAAATGCCCGTCTGGCGGCGGGAATCGCCCGGGTCCCCGACATGCTCGCGGCCGGCGTCCCGGTCGGCCTCGGCGTCGACGGTACGGCGTCCAACGAGTCCGGCGAACTCCACACCGAGCTGCGCAACGCGCTGCTCATCAACCGGCTCGGCGCGCACCGGGAGGCCGCCCTGAACGCCCGCCAGGCGCTGCGTCTCGGCACCTACGGCGGCGCCCAGGTCCTCGGCCGCGCGGCCGAGACCGGCTCGCTGGAGGCGGGCAAGCTCGCCGACCTCGTGCTGTGGAAGCTCGACACCCTCGCCCACGCCTCGATCGCCGACCCGGTGACCGCGCTGGTCTTCGGCGCGGCGGCACCGGTGACGGCCTCGTTCGTGAACGGCCGTCAGATCGTCGAGAACGGCCGCCTGTTGCACGTCGACGAGGACGAGATCGCCCGCTCCACACGGCAACAGGCCCAGCGCCTCGCCCGAATCGCCGGTCACTGAGCCCCGTAGGGCACCGATCTCCGGTCGGGTGGGACGGCTCCCGACCGGCAGCCGTGGACGCCCCAGGGCGTTCACAGCGGCCGCCCCCGGGGCGCGTGCCGGACACACGCGCCCCGGACCGGTCGTCACCGCCCCCTCGTGGTCCCGGGGATTGGTGCGGATGTCCCGGTTCGGACGGCTGCTACCGCTGGTAACCCGGGACATCCACACCAATCACCTTGGCGCCCGTCCGCGCGAGACGGCGGGGGCTCGGGTCAGACGATCTCGTAGCTGTCGCCGTACACCTTCCACTTGAGCGGGGTGTCCAGGTCGAGGTTGCCCTGGTCCAGGAAGATCCGCTGGGCCGTCTCGACCCGGCTGACGTCACTGTGTGCGGCCTCCTGCTTCATCGCCCACACTCGGGCGTCCAGGAAGGCGTTGAGGTACGTCGTCTCGGCGCCGCCGTCCGCCGGGGTCTCCGCGTTCTTTCGGGCCCGGGCGCGGATGCCGCCGAAGCTGAGGGCGTCGGTGCCGGGGCCGTGCATGACCATCGCGTCGTAGTAGACGAACTGGCCCAGGGTGCCCAGCCCGTCCTCCTTGGCGCGGGATACCGCCGGGTCGAAGTAGGCGCGGTCCCGTTCGTCGCGCTGGGCCTTGCGGAACGTGGAGGTCTTCGCCGCCGCCCGCCAGGCCGCCGGGAAGCCCGGGTCCAGGCCCTGGTGCGAGGCGGTGCCGTTCACCGTGCGGAGCGCGGGCAGGTAGGGGGCCAGCGGATTGTCGGGGTTTCGTGCCGTGTGGAGCTCGACCAGCGCCAGCATGTCGCTCGTACCGGAGCAGAAACCGATGATCCCCGCGGTGTAGCCGCGGCCGTCGCCGATGTCCTCGATGTACGTGTACTGCGCCTTCCAGTCCAGCGAGGAGTTCTCCGCGCTGGACACCAGCCGCATCGCGAGATCCTTCTTGTCCGGGGCGGCGAGACCGGCCGCGTCGGCGGCCTCGGCGGACGGCCACCGCGTGCTCAGTGCGGTGACTCCGAGGGCGGTGAGAAGGGTCCGGCGGGTGGCTTTTGCGGACGGAAAGTGCACGCCAACTCCAAAGGGGACGCTGTGAAGGGGAGTTGAGGGTTGCGCGGGAAGGTGGGAATGCGGTGGGGCCGTCGTAGCAGGTCGCTGTGAAAGCGGGTCACCGTCTGTCGATCGCCTGGCAGGGACGTGGGCCCGGGAGCCGGCCGGTGACGAAGGAGCGGGGCGGGACGCCCATGAGGGCGCGGAAGTCGGCGCTCATGTGCGACTGGTCGTAGTAGCCGGCGGCGACGGCGAGTTCGGCCCAGGAGACGGTCGTGGCGTGGGCCAGCACCGCGCGGACCCGGTCGATGCGGGCGTAGTGCTTGGGGGACAGGCCAACCCCCTCGGTGAACAGATTGCGCAACTGCCGCTCGCTGACGGCGAGTTCCTGTGCGACGGCCTTGACCTGGCCGGGCACCCGGCCGGTGCGGACCGAGAGCGCGTCCACGGCGGCGCGCAGCAGCTGTTGGCGGGACCGCGCGGCACCGGAGGCCGGGAGGAGGGTCGGCAGCACCTCCGTCAGACGGGCGACCAGCTCGTCGGGTTCCCGGTCGGTGATCTCGTACGACAGCCGCCGGGCCGCCTCGGCGGGCAGGTCCCGCAGCGGTACGACCCGTCCGACCAGGTCGGCGGCCGGTACGCCGAGCAGTGGGCGGGCCGTCCCCGGGGCGAGGCTCATCCGCACGCACGAGACCACGTGCTTGCCGTCGGCCGAGTGGTAGGAGGCGCGGGTGCGCGGCCCGACGACGAGGGCGTCGCGGCGGCCGTCCCGTTCGGCCCGTACGACCAGCTTCGTCGCGGTGTCGGGGGCGTGGGTGAGCGGCTCGGCCGGGCGGTCGCCGGCCGTCACCGAGTCGGCCTCGGTGATCCACGGGCGCAGGGCGTCCGGCACGGGCAGGGGGCGGTCGGCGAGGGCGGTCGGAGGGCGGTCGGCGTGGGTCACCTCTCCAAAGTAAGCGTGCGGTGGTGCCGTCCGGAGGAGGCGACCGTGCCGGAATTTCCTAGAGTCGCCGGGGCCTCGGCGGCCACGGTGGGGGACATGATCCTTGTGACGGGTGCCACCGGCACCATCGGCAGTGACGTCGTACGACAGCTCGCGGCGCGCGGCGAGAAGGTCCGCGCGCTGACCCAGGACCCCGCTCGGGCCTCGTTCCCCGCGGGAGTGGAGGCGGTGCGCGGCGACTTCCTCGACGAGCCCTCGGTGACCGCGGCCCTGGACGGGGTGACGGCGGCCTTCATCGTCGGCGTGTTCGGACCCGAGGACGGCGGACGGGACGTACGGCTGGTCCGGCTGGCGGAGGAAGCGGGGGTACGGCGGATCGTCAAGCTCTCCGCCATCGGTACCGGCGACCCCGCCTTCGGGGTGTTCGGCACCTGGCATCTGCCGGGGGAGGAGGCGCTGCGGGCGACGGGGGTGCGGTGGACCGTGCTGCGCCCCACGTCCTTCGCCTCCAACACGCTGAGCTGGGCACCGGCGGTCCGGGCGGGGGAGGCGGTGGCCAACATGACCGGGGACGGACGGCAGGGGGTGGTGGATCCGCGGGACGTCTCGGCGGTGGCGGTGGCGGCCCTGACGGACGACCGGCACGCGGGACGGACGTACACACTGACCGGTCCCTCCGCCCTGAGCGTCCCCGACCAGGTGGCGGTGCTGGAGGAGGTGCTCGGGCGGCCGGTGGGAGTCACGGAGTCGACGCCGGAGGAGACCCGGGAGCGGCTGGTCGCGGCGGGGATGGGCGCCGAGGCCCTGGAACCGGTGCTGCACAGCATCGAATTCGCCCGCCGGGACGGCAACGCGCTGGTCACGGCGGATGTGGCGGAGGCGCTGGGCCGGGGCGCGCGGTCGTATCGGGAGTGGGCGGAGGATCACCGAGAGGCATTCGCCTAGGGCCTGTCCGGCGGATCAGGCCGGCCGCGAGGAGCCGTGCCGATCAGCCGCTGCCGCGGCGGGCGACGCGATGGGGGCCCCTCCCGCGCGAGGTTGTTCGAGCGTGGGGGAGTCGGCGAGTGACGACAACGCGGCTGGGGGCACCTCCCACGCCCTCGATGCAGTGGGGGAGGGCGTGCCCAGCCCCGCGACGTCGGCATGATCCACCGGACAGACCCTAGCCGCGGCTCGTCCGGTGCCGGTCGCGCAGGGTCACCGCGGCCAGGGCCAAGGCGGCGAGGGCGATCAACGTGCCCACCCGGAAGGCCACTTGGTGGCCCGCTGCCGTCGCCTCTCGTGCTCCCGCGTTCGCCAGGCCCTCCGTGTGCTGTGCCGCGATCACCGACAGCACCGCCAGGCCCAGTGAACCGCCCACCACCTGCGTCGTGTTGAACAGTCCGGATGCCAACCCCGCGTCCTCCTCCCGCACTCCGGACATCGCCAGGCCCGTCAGCGCGGGCATCGCCGCCGCGAAGCCGGCCGCCAGGAGGAGCAGGACCGGGAGCACGTCGGTGAGGTACGAGCCGTTCACGGGGGCTCGGCTCAGCAGGGCCATGCCGGTGACGATGAGGGTGAGGCCCGCCAGGAGCACCCGTAGGCGCCGAAGCGGTCGATCACCCGCGCCGACAGGCCCAGCATCAGCGCGCCGATCGCGACCGGTGCCGGAAGGAAGGCCGTGCCGGTGAGCAACTCGTCGTAGCCCAGGACCCGTTGGAGGTAGAGCGCGCCCAGGAACTGGAAGCCGTACATCGTCGCGATCATCAGGACCTGGACGGCGTTCGCGCCGGACAGCCGGCGGGAGGTGAACAGCCGCAGCCGGAGGAGGGGACGGGCGGCCCGTGCCTGACGGACGACGAAGCCCGCGAGCAGGGTCAGGGCGAGACCGGCCGGCAGGAGGGTGGTGGCCGGCGCGCGGTCGCCGGCGCCGACGATGACGTACACCGTCAGCATCAGCGCCCCCGTGACCAGCGCGGCTCCCGGGTAGTCGGCACCCTTTCCGAGTCCGGCGCCGGTGTCCGGTGTGAGCACCCGGAGGGCGGCCAGCAGGGCGACGGCTCCGATCGGCAGGTTGATCAGGAAGATCCAGTGCCAGCTGAGCGCCTGCGTGAGCGCCCCGCCGAGGAAGGTGCCGAGCGCCCCGCCCGCCGCGCCGACCGCGCTGAAGACCGCGATGACGCGGGCCTGCTCACGCGGATCCGGGCCGCCTCGACCGGTGGCTCCGCCGGGTGCGAGCAGCATGCCCAGGACGACCGCCGAGGTCATCGCCCCGCCCACCCCCTGGAGCGCCCGCGCGGCGATCAGCAGGCCCTGACTCGTGGCCACCCCGCACAGCACCGAGGCGGCGGTGAACACGGCGAGCCCCGCCGTGAACATCCGCCTGCGGCCGACCAGGTCGCCGAGCCGGCCCACCAGCAACAGCAGACCGCCGAAGGGGATCAGATAGGCGTTGACGACCCAGGCCAGCCCCGGCCCCGAGAAGCCGAGGTCCCGCTGGATCGCGGGCATGGCGACGGTGACGATGTTGCCGTCCAGGACCGTCATCAGGGTGCCCGCGCACAGGACGGCGACCTCGGCCCAGCGGGAGTACGTTCGGCGGGGTGGTCGGGTCGGGGACTGGGTCGTGGCCGTCATGGCGGGCGTGGCCTCCGCGAGCTCGATGGTTCCGGTACGTGTCCTAGGGGCACGACTTGTAACGGGGTTCATCGTGGGTGACCATGGGGGGCGCCGTAAGGAGGCAGTCCGATGTCCCAGAGGAACACCGGTGTTACCCCGCAGGTCGTGAACGCGCACGCGTGCCCGGTCCGCGAGGTTCTTGACAGGGTCGCCGGAAAATGGAGCGTGCAGATCCTGGTGGCCGCCGCGCACGGACCGATCCGCTTCACCGAACTGGAGCGCGGAATCGAGGGGATCAGCCGCCGCATGCTGACCCTGACCCTGCGCAACCTGGAGCGCGACGGTCTGGTGACCCGCACGGTGCATCCGACGGTGCCGCCCAAGGTGGAGTACGAACTCACCCCGGTGGCCCGCGAGTTGCACGAGACCCTGCTGCGGCTGACCGACTGGGCCGAGCGCAACAGGGTGTACATCGCCGACGCGCGCGCGGCCTACGACGCCGAACGCGAGCCGGAGCCGGTCTGACCTCGGTTCCGGCCTAGTCGAAGTAACTCGGGTCGGTGGCCAGGGATTTGAAGACCCCGCACGGGTCGGGGACCATGCGGCGCTCCTTGAGGTCCAGGAGGCCGCCCACGGCGTCGATCTCGGCGGCGGTCGTGCCGTCCTTCTTGCGGATCGTCTGGCGTATGCGGAACGTCTTGCCCTCGGTCCACTCGAAGACGCAGGTCACCTCCACCTCGTCGCCCGCGAGCAGCTCCCGCCGGTAGCGGATGGTGGTCTCCAGCGCCACCGGGCCCACCCCGCTGCCGATGAGGTCGGCCTGGGTGATGCCGGCGTCCCGGAGCAGGGACCAGCGGGCGTGTTCCGCGTAGTTGATGTACACGCTCTGGTTGAGGTGCCCCTGCACGTCCGTCTCGTACCCGCGGACGGTCACCGGGACGGAATACGGCTCGGTCATGGCAATCCCCTTTCAAGGCAGGGCAGTTGACGGACAAGATCCTGACACGGGTCGCTATGCGCGGCGCGGGGAGGCCAGCAGGTAGCGCCGTCTCGTGCGGGGCTCGGTGTACTCGCCGGCCTGCCAGCCGGTCCCTTCCAGGGTGATCGCGCAGGCCCGCAGCGTCTCGGCGTCCGGTGCGTGCACGGCGACCGCCTCCGGCTGCGGGGTCGCCCGCACCCGGTAGCCGGGCGAGCTCCCCGCTTCCGGGGAGTGGCCGGCCGCCTCCAGGGCGAGCGCGGCGGCCTGGACGAGGTGCGCCCGCTCCCAGCCGCAGGGCCGGTCCGTAGCGCCGTCCGGGTGGGTCATCCGGCGCAGCTCCAGCAGCCCCTGCCAGGCGCTGTGCACCTCGCGCACCCGGGCCGGTCCGGTGTCCGCCGGCGCCTCCTCGCCGCCGACGCGCGCCGCGAACACCCCCGAGTCCGCGGCGACCGGTGCCTGCGCGGCGGGCTCCGGCACCGTCTCCCGCACACGATGGCCCGACGGGGTCAGGAAGTGGTCGTGCGGCGGCCGCGGATGGCGGAAGGCGAGCCCCCGCTTCACCAGCGCCGCGAGCTGCGTCTCCGTACCCCGCAGCCGTCCGGTGACGGGGTCGGCGCTGTCGATCACACGCCGTTGCGCGGCGGTGGGCGGTCGTGTCACGGCGTGCTCCTTCCCGGCGGCGGGCCCGGCCCCACGAGCCGGGCTCCATCCGCTTCGAAGGCTACGACGCGCCACTGACATCGGTGATGTCGCGCGTCCCGCTCAGTGCCCCGGCGACGACAGCCCCTGCACCGACTGGGCGAGCTGGCCCACGGCCAGGACCAGCGGGGTCACCGGCCGGCAGAACTCGTTGAGCCGGTCCAGCGCCCGCCGCAGCACCGTGGGCTGCGGCTCCGGCTCCTCCAGTTCCTCGCGCAGCCGGCGCAGCTCCCGCGTCGTCGCCTCCGGCTCGGTCAGTTCCGCGCGGTGCTCCTCCAGCAACCGCTCGACGAGGGCGAGGAGTTCGGCCGTACGCTCGCCGTCCTGTGCCTGGAAGGAGACCGAGCCGGAGAAGGCCTGCGCCTGGTGGCCCACGGCCTGGTTGCCGACGTACTGCGTGCCGCCGCTGATCACGATGCCGTTGTTGACCGGAGGGTCCTGTCGCCTGTCGTCGTCGTGCATGAGTGGGACCCCCTACTTGTCGGAGCCGCCGGTGCCGCTCAGGGCGGCCGGACCGGGCTGCTGCGGGATGTTCTGCGTGGCGCTAGCACCCGAGCCGATCGCCTGGTTGCCGACGATGCTCGTCCCGCCCTGCTGGATGACGCCCTGGTTGAGGATGGTCTGCTGCTGGGCGCGGAAGTCGGTGGTGTCGTAGCCGTGCGCGTCGAGGAACTCGCGGACGGCGGCGAGGGTGTGGCGCTGCACCAGGGCCGTGATCCGCTCGGCGTCCACGACCTGGAAGTAGTTGTGGTACTCGGGGCCCAGCGCCAGTTCCCGGATGCTGGTCCGGGCGCCGTAGTCGTAGACCGGGTCCTGCTCCATGGCCTGGATCTCGTCCACCATCCGGCGGCTGTGCCGGGCCTCGAAGCGGGCCCGGCCCGCCGCCCGGAAGGGCGCGCCGAAGAACGCCGTTCCGGTGTGCAGGAGCGCCTGGGTCAGCAGTCCGCGCCGCGCCCCCGGGGTGAGCGGGCCGCGCAGGCGGTCGGCCACGTGGTAGGCGGCGTGCACGGGGCTGAGCACGTGGTTGTCGATGTGCAGATGGAGCGAGCGGCCCACGGTCGAGAAGTGCAGGAACACGCTCGGCACCACGTCACCGCCCCACAGCGGCACATGGACGGCCAGGTAGTGGCGGACGGCGCCGGTCGGCCGGAGCATGATCCGCTCGACCTCCTCGGCCGACAGCCGGGTGGCGGGCGCGAGGGTCGCGGTCCGCATGAACCGCTCGTCGTCCCCGACGGCCGTCCCGCTCACGAAGACCCGGTCCTCGATGACGAGGGAGCCCGACGTCTCCCCGTCGGCGACCGTGCCGAGCCGCTCGCGCACCTGGCCGACGAGGTCGGCGACGGTGAACGGCACGGGCCCGGCGGGACGCGCTCCCAGGCCGGCGGGGTCGTCGGCGGGCAGCAGCGGCACGGTCAGCTGCGCCTGGGAGCGGGTCCCGCCGAAGCCGACCCAGGGGGTGTAGCCGCTGTAGACGGTGACGTTGCCGTTCTGCGCCTCCCTGAGGGCCGTGAGCCGGTCGGCGATCCACCGCCGGTCGGGCACCGTGGGCCGGGGCTGCTCGGCGAAGGTCTCGCGGGTCATGGTCGTACGCAGCAGCCGGTCGACGTCGAGATCGTGGCGTACGACCGTCACGTACGCGAAGACCGCGGCGCCGACGGAGACGAGCGCGGCCGGGACCCCGGCCAGATAGGCGCCCAGCAGCCAGCCGAGGAACCCGGGCGTGGGCAGCAGCGACACGACGACGCCGAAGCAGAAGGCGAGGATCGCCACGATCCCGGCGGTGACGGCGGCGCCGATCAGGGCCCGGCCGTCGGGCTGGCGCCTGCCCCGGGTGGAGAGGCCGGGTTGCAGGCCCGCGCGGCGGGTGGCGCCGAGACAGGCCACGGCGACGACGAGCCACAGTGGCGCGACGACGGCCACGGCGGCGTAGGCCGCGGTCAGCCGCAGATCGCGCTGCTGCCGGAGGTCCCGGGCGGTCAGGCAGTGGCGGGCCACCGCCACCAGGTCCACGTCGGGGGAGGGGGCCACGGCACCGGCCTCGTCGGCCAGGACGTCCTCCACCACCCGCTCGGCGAACCCCTCGTCGAGGTAGGCCGCGGCGCACAGATAGCGGGTGACGTCACCCGGCGTGCTCCCGACCGGCATGCGCTCCTGCGGGATCGTCATGCCGAGCCCTCCTTGTCTCCAGCGTCTTCGAGGACTCCGGTGGCCGGGCGGCGCGGCGGTCAGGAGCGCGAGGAGCACGCCGACCGCCAGGCCGAAGATGAGCGAGGTGCGCAGCACTTCCTTGAACAGCAGGTCGGCCGGTGACAGGTCCGCGTCGGGGACGAACGCCTCGTACAGGCCCCACCAGGCGAACTGGGAGACGGCCGTGACCAGCACGCCCGCGGCGAGGCGGCGCAGCCGGCTCCCGGCCGGCCGGGAGGCGACGAAGGCCAGCCCGGCGAGCAGGACCAGGACGGCGAGGTCGTTCACCACCAGCCCGGCGGTGCTGCCGTACCGGTCGCTGTCCACCTCCCAGCGCGGGGCGAACGCCGCCTCCATGAGCCAGCGAAGAAGGCTGTCGTCGGACAGTTCGACGTAGAACTTCCGGACGTAGTAGTCCGAGAGCGGCCGTTGCACCCACGGGCTGCCCGCGAGGACGACGGCCAGGAGCAGCAGCGCGACCGGGCCGCGCGACAACTTCCCCGCACCGAAAGCACGTTGACGTATCAGTGACACCCGGGGTCCCCCTATCCCCCGATCCCCCCTGGATCAGTGGCCGCACTGTAGGACATCCCCGTTCCGTACGGCACCGAATCCGAACAACCGCGCGGACTACTGGCGATATCCGCTCAGGAACCGCCCGATCCGCCCGATCGCCGCCTCCAGGTCGTCCGCGTAGGGGAGGGTGAGGATCCGGAAGTGGTCCGGGGTCGGCCAGTTGAAGCCGGTGCCCTGGACGACCTGGATCTTCTCCCGGAGCAGCAGGTCCAGGACGAACTTCTCGTCGTCGTGGATCTTGTACACCTTGGGGTCCAGGCGCGGGAAGGCGTAGAGCGAGCCCATGGGCTTCACGCACGACACCCCGGGGATCTCGTTGAGCTTCTCCCAGGCCACACCGCGCTGTTCGTAGAGCCGTCCGCCCGGCCGGGTCAGCTCGCGGATGGACTGCCGGCCGCCGAGCGCGGCCTGGATGGCGTACTGCGCGGGCGCGTTGGGGCACAGCCGCATGGAGGCCAGCATCGTCAGGCCCTCCAGGTAGTCCTTCGCGTGCTGCTTGGGGCCGGTCACCACCAGCCAGCCCGAGCGGAAGCCCGCCACGCGGTACGTCTTCGACAACCCGCAGAAGGTCAGGACGACCAGGTCGGGGGCGAGCGCGGCGGCGGAGTGGTGCACGGCGTCGTCGTAGAGGACCTGGTCGTAGATCTCGTCGGCGAAGACCATCAGGCCGTGCCGGCGGGCGAGGTCGAGGATGCCCTCGATGATCTCCTTCGGATAGACCGCGCCCGTGGGGTTGTTGGGGTTGATGATGACCACGGCCTTGGTGCGGTCCGTGATCTTCGACGCCATGTCGTCCAGGTCCGGGTACCAGTCGGCCTGTTCGTCGCAGAGGTAGTGCACCGGCCTGCCCCCGGCCAGCGTGGTCACCGCCGTCCAGAGCGGGAAGTCCGGGGCGGGGATGAGGACTTCGTCGCCGTCGTCCACGAGTGCCTGTACGGCCATGGAGACCAGCTCGGAGACGCCGTTGCCGAGGAACACGTCGTCCACGCCGACGTCCAGGCCGAGGACCTGGTAGCGCTGGGCGACGGCGCGGCGGGCGGAGAGGATGCCGCGCGAGTCGGTGTAGCCGTGCGCCTGGGGGAGCATCCGGATCACGTCCTGGAGGATCTCCTCCGGCGCCTCGAAGCCGAACAGCGCGGGGTTGCCGGTGTTGAGGCGCAGCACGCTGTGGCCCGCCTCCTCCAGTGCGTCGGCGTGCTCGATGACCGGGCCGCGGATCTCGTAACAGACGTCGGTGAGCTTGCTCGACTGCCGGAACTCCATGCGCTGCTGCCTCTCCGGTTTCCTGTGTTGCTTGGTTTTACCAAGTGTCAGCTTGGAAAGTCCAACAACTTGTCTAGACTGCGTCGCATGTCACCTCGCCGAAGCTACGACCAGTACTGTTCCGCAGCCCGCGCCCTCGACGTGGTGGGCGACCGCTGGACCCTGCTGATCGTCCGGGAACTGCTGGCCGGCCCGCGCCGCTACACGGACCTGCACGCCGACCTGCCGGGCGTCAGCACGGACGTACTCGCTTCCCGGCTGAAGGACATGGAGCGCGACGGACTGACCACGCGTCGCCGGCTGCCGCCGCCGGGGGCGGCCTTCGTCTACGAACTCACGGGGCGCGGGCGGGAGTTGTTGCCGGTGCTGCAGAGCCTCGGCGCCTGGGGTGCGGGGGAACTCGGCGAGCGGCGGCCCACCGACGCCCTGCGGGCGCACTGGTTCGCCCTGCCGCTGCTGCGCGAGCTGGAGGGCGAGGCGCTGGTCGAAGTCCGCCTGGAGGAGGGGGAGTTCCATCTGTACGCCGGTACCGAGGACGGGCCCGTGTACGGATACGGTCCGGCCCCCGAGGAGCCCGATGCGCGGCTGGTGCTGGACTCGGCCGCCTGTGAGGCCGTGGGGCGGGGGGAGTTGAGCCTTCGGGACGCGGTGCGGGACGGGCGGGTCGAGGTGACCGGCGACAGTCCGTTCGCCAAGGCGCTGCGAGAGGCGTGAGCGGGGCCTGCCCCGGTGGAAGAGGGGCCCGCTCCGTGAGCGGGCCCCCGGTCTCAGACTCTGGGCGGCCGTCCCGACCCGCGGGTCAGCGAGTAGCCGCCGATGCCCGCGAGCGCGGCCAGCGCGGCGCCCACCGCGGTCCACACCCAGCGGTCCGACCACCAGCCGGAGGACCAGCCGTCCTCGGGCTCGATCGCCGACAGCACGGCGGACTTGGTGTCCGAACCGTCCTCCTGCGCCTCGGACTTCACCGCGATGCCCGGCACCAGCGGCTCGGCCAGCGAGCCGTCCACCGCGGCCGAACCGCCGATGTCCTTGGAGTCGACCCGCAGTTCGGTGCCGACGGGCAGGCCCAGGTCGGTCGCCGGGATGCCGACGGTGGTCAGCCGGACGTAATAGGTGCCCGGCAGCGGGTCGTTGGCCCACGCCTCCGACCAGGACCGGACCGTGCGCAGCGTGCAGGCCAGCTCCACGGAGCCCGCCTCGGCCGCGGCCGTGCGCGTCTGGGCGCCGTACTGGCAGGCCTGGCGGCGCCGCAGACCGTCGTACACGTCGAGCTGCCAGGTCTCGGCGGCGTGCGTCTCGGGCAGTTTCACCGTCGCCCTGACGGTGGGGCGCTGTCCGGCGTCCGCCGGGAACGACCAGTACAGGTAGTCGCCCGCGGAGCCGTTCGCCGTGGCCGTCTGCCCCTGCTCGACCTCGGTCGCGGTACGGAAGGAGGTGCCCGCCCGGGTGGGCGCGTCACTGTCTGTGGAAGCTGTCGGCGATGGCGAGTCGTCGGCCGCCGCCGGTGCCACGGCCAGGCCCAGGATGAGCATGGATGTGCTCAACACGCGTGTGATCCGCATCAGTTGGTCCTCCAGACCGCGATCCGCCAGCGCGACAGCCAGCCCCACAGGACACCGGCGAGGAACCCGGCCAGCACCAGGACGCCGAGCAGCCACCAGCCGCGCCCGAGCCCGAAGGAGGCCACGTCGCTCGCCTTCGACGGCGCGTCCACGACGTCCACGGTCAGCTCCAGCGGCAGACCCGGCGTGGTCTTCACACCCGAGGCCGCGGAGAAGGAGTTGGTGACCTGGAGGCACACGGTCTCGGCGGGCGCGTCGTCCTCGTCGCTCTCCGCCTTCGGATAGCGCAGCCCCGTCGAGAGCACATCCGTACGGCCGTTGCCCGCCGCCTCGCCGCGCACGATCTCGCGGCCGTGCACGGTGACCGCCCGCAGCAGCACCCCGTACGACGGGTTCACGGTCCGGTCCGCCGCCACGCTCACCGAAGTCCGCAGCTCCTGGCCGGGGTCGACGTCCACCCGGTACCAGCGCTCCTGGCCGAACTCCTCACGGTCGGTGTAGAGCCCGGACTTCAGGGTCGGTGCCGTCGCGCACGCGTCGGCGCCCTCGGTCGCCACCGGCGTCACCACCGGGTCGGCCGCGCGGTCCACCAACTGGTTGACCTTGTCGGTGAGTTCGTCCGCGTGCTCGACCGAGGTGTAGGTGCCGCCGGTCGCCTCGGCGATGCAGCTCAGCTGCTTGCTCAGCTTGGTGTTCGGGACCAGGCCGAGGGTGTCGATGGTCAGGCCGACGCCCTTCGCGGCGATCTCCCGGGCGACCTCGCACGGGTCGAGCGGCGCACAGGTGTCCTCGCCGTCGGTGATCAGCACGATGCGCTTGGAGGCGGCGCCGTCCGTGAAGTCGTCGGCGGCCTTCAGCAGCGCGGGGCCGATCGGGGTCCAGCCGGTGGGGGAGAGGGTCGCCACCGCCGTCTTCGCCTCGGTGCGGTCGAGCGTGCTGACCGGGTAGAGCTGCGCGGTGTCCTTGCAGCCCGTCTTGCGGTCGTCGCCGGGGTAGTTGGCGCCGAGGGTCCGGATGCCGAGCTGGACCTCCTCCGGGGTCGCGTCCAGCACCTCGTTGAAGGCCTGCTTCGCCGCCGCCATCCGGGAGCCGCCGTCGATGTCACTCGTCCGCATCGAGCCGCTCACGTCGAGGACGAGATCGACCTGCGGGGCGCTGCCGCCCGTGGGTTCACCGGCGACCGCCGCGACCGGGAAGGCGATCCCGGCCGTGAGGGCGGCGAGCAGGGTGCACACCCCTGCCGCCAGCCGTGTTCTTGTGATCATCGAGGGATCCTATGGAGCGAGGGTGCCGCGCTCCAAAACGGGCCGTCGGAAAGGGGTTTCGGCAACGGGCCGTCAGTGCAGGGGGTTGGGCAGCCGCGTCCACTGGTCCCCCGGGGTCCCCGGCGACAGCCGCATCAGCGTCAACGCCTTGGCCGGCAGCGGCTCTTCGAGCAGCGCGGCGAGATCGGGCGTGCGCGGCAGGTCCCGTACGGCCGTCTCCAGCGCCGTCCGCAGCGCCGCCGCCGAACCCGCCGTACCCGCGAGGGCTCCGCACACCAGCGAGCCGAACAGCTTGCGCCGCAGGGTGGTGACGTCGTCGGTGACGACCCGTCCGGTCAACTCCGGTACCAGGACGCCGTGTCGGGTGAGGCGGGCCGGGCTGACGCGGATGTCGGCGAGGTCTCGGTAGACCAGCGAGACAGGGGTGTTCGAGGCGTCGAGCACGACGAGGAGGTTCTGGCCGTGTGCCTCCAGGGCCACCCCCAGCTCCAGCAGCCGCAGCCCGGCGGTGAGGGCGAGCCGGGCGAAGTCGGCCAACCAGGCGGGGGAATCGGGCAGTTCGGTGGTGGCGAGGGCGGCCACGGGGAGGACCCGGTCGCCGTAGACCTGCGGGGACTCGCGCAACACGGCGGCGAGGTCGGGGGAGTCGGCGGTCGCGGCGCCCAGGGTGCGGGTGAAGTGCAGTAGGCCGTCCATGCGCGCGGAGAGGGACTCCGCGAACCGCGAGAGCGTCGCGGACAGGCCGATCGAGTACCCGGAGATGTCCCGCACCGACGAGGTGATCCGGGCGCTCAGCGCGGTCTTGACGTGCGGGCCGCCGGGGACGGCGAGAGTGCGCAACGACATCAGCGGATGTGCGTCGAAGCCCTCCGCGCAGGACCGCTTGAGCACATGCTCGGCCTGCCACGGGTGCACGGGCACCAACAGCCGGTCCCCGTCCCGCAGATCGTCCGGCCAGTCACCCGTCACGAGGCACTCGTCCGCGGGCACCGGCATCAGCCCGAGCCGCACCAGCGGCCGGTGCTCGGGCCCGTAGGCCAGCTGCTCGGCCACCGAGAAACCGGGCCGGGAACGGCAGTTGGGGTGATAGGGGTGCCCGTCCACCACCCGCTGCTCCCACTCCCAGTCGGACTCGGGCCACTTCACCGAGGACCCCGGCTGTCCCGCCCGTGAGAGCGCCACCGAGGCCACGCTGTCGGCGAGTTCGGCCGCGAACTCCGCGGAGTGCGCCACACCGAGGTCCATCATCAGCCGGGCCGGATCGTCGTACACCGTCTCGTCGAGCCGTACGGCGGTGACATAGGAGGCCGTGGCGAACGGATCCGGGACCGGGCCGTCCAGCCGTCGGCCGTCCGTCAGCCGCAGCGACAGGCCGTCCCGGCCCCCCGTCCGCCCGGCCACCCATGGCAGCGGGTCGTGGGTGAGCCCACGCCACAGCCGGGACAGGACGGCCGCGCGGGCGCCGGGCAGCTCGGCCGCGTACCGCGCCGCCAGATCGGGGCGTACGGCGGCCAGCTCGTCGGCGAAGTCGGCCTGGGCGGCGGGGGGACGATCCACGGTCTTGCTCCTCGGGTACGAGTGTCACGGTGGGGTGCGACGACAGACATACTGATCGTCACCGCCCCGAATGGACGTGAGAAAGAACGAGTGGATCGCGTGGACCTGAAGCCCCCGCCGGCCGGCACCGCCGACGCGTACGCGGCAGCACCGCTGCTCAACTGCCTGCTGCGCGAGGTGGCCGAGCCGCTTCCGGAGTCCGGCGGCCACCGGGTCCACCGGCTGCCCGGCGGACGGCTGCTGCGGGTCCGGGGCACCCGGCGGCCGGCCGGGCCCGAGGTGCACGGCCCGGACGGCTGGCGGCGCATCGGCCACGACGAGCTGGTGAAGCTGGTCGCCGAGGAGCTGACCCGGCACACCGGGGTGTCCAACCACGACCTGCCCGCCGAGATGACCGACAGCCGGGACGCGGTCGCCGCCCTGCTCACGGCACGCGCGCGGGCGACGGCGCCCGAGGACCCATATCTGCGCTCCGAGCAGTGCCTCATCACCGGTCACCCCTTCCACCCCGCCCCCAAGGCCCGCGGCGGGGGCCCCGCCGCCGGCTGGCTGCCGTACGCCCCCGAGGCACATGCCCGTTTTCCGCTGGTCCTGCTCGGGGTGCGCGAGGACACGGTCGTGGAGGAGGGCGACACCTCGGCCCTGGACACGCTCGGCGAGGCCCCGGCCGGCTACCGGCTGCTCCCGGCGCACCCCTGGCAGCTGGACCTGGTCACGGTGGACGAGGCCTTCGACGACGGGCGCCTGATCCGCCTCGGCACGACCTCCTTCGACACCTGGCCCACCGCCGCGATCCGCACGGTGTACGCGCCCTCGCACGACCTCTTCCTCAAGTTCAGCCTCGACGTCCGCATCACCAACGACATCCGGCGGCTGTGGCGCCACGACCTGCTGAAACTGCGGCGCACGGACGCGGCGGTCACGGCGGCGTTCGCGCACGGGCCCGGGGCGTGGCTGAGCGACCGCGGCTACCGCACCGCCGACTTCGCCTTCGAGGAACTCGCCGTCCTGGTCCGGGACGGCCTGCGCGAGCACCTGCCGCCGGGCACGACCGCGCTGCTCGCGGCCGGGCTGGTGGAGGGGTTCGAGGGCAGCCCCCTCGACGGCGCCGAGGACCCCGGGCCCTGGTGGGAGGCGTATCTGCGCGCGGTGGTCCCGCCCGCGCTGGCGGCCTTCGCCGACCACGGTGTCGTACTCGAAGCGCATCTGCAGAACACGCTGGTGGCGGTGGACGCCGACGGCACGCCCGTGCGGGCGCTGTACCGGGACGCCGAGGGCGTGAAGCTCCTGTCGGACGTCCCGCGGGCGGCCGGCTGGGAGCGGCTGGTGTACTGCCTCGTCGTGAACCACCTGTGCGAGGTGGCCGAGGCGCTCGCGGAGCGCCACCCGGGGTTCGACCCCTGGCCCGCCGTACGCCGTGAACTGGCCCGCCACGACCTGCCGGAGGCCGCCGCCCTCCGCACCGATCCCACCCTCCCCGGCAAGACCAACCTGCTGCTGCGCTGGACGGGCGCGGACGGGGCGGACGCGCGGTACCTGCCGCTGCCGAACCCGCTGGCCGACACCGGCGAGGACCGGAGTCCACGCAGGTAGCCGGCCGTCCGTCGCTACCCTGTCGGGATGACTCAGCACCCCACGCCGGACGAGCGGCGGCCCGCGAACCGTGGACCGAAGGCCGCCGCCGGCAACCGGGCGGCTCTGGTCACCGCGGCCCGGGAGGTCTACGCCGAGCACGGTCTGGACGCTCCGCTGTCCCTGATCGCGCGCCGGGCGGGGGTGGGACAGGGCGTGCTGTACCGGCACTTCCCCGACCGGGAGGCCATGGCGGCCGCCATCCTGGAGGAGAACGTGGTGGAGATCGAGCGCGCGGCCGCCGCCGAGGGGGCGACGCTCGCCGGGGTGCTGGGGGTGCTGACCTGGCACCAGGCGCAGTCGGCGGCCTTCATCGGCCTTCTGCACGCCCCCGGCGCGTTCGGCCGCTTCCACAGCCACGGCTTCTCCCGGAGCCTGGGCGAGCGGGTCGAACGGGCGCTGCGGGAGAGCCTGCCGGAGGGCCACCGGCTGGGTGCCCAGGACGCGCGGGACCTCATGCTGGCCGTCGCCATGGTCTCCGGAGCCGTCACCGGCGCCACTGCGGAGGAGCGTGAGCAACGGGCGCTGGACGCCTGGAGGTTGCTCGGCATCGAGGTGGGGCCGGTGCGGCCCTTCGAGGGCTGAGGGCCCGCCCCTTCACGTGCCCGAGGTCAGCCGCCGTTGGACTGCCGTACGCCCTCCGCGAGCGCGTCGAAGGTGTACAGATAGCCCCCGGCCGGTCCGCTGACGGTCATGTATGCCTTGGTGCCGCCGGGTGTGATCGCCACGTTGGTCGCCGACTCCAGCCCTTCGGCGCCGGCCGGGACCCGCACGGTCGCGAGGTGCTCGCCGTACTTGTTGTAGACGAGCATCGCGGGCCGGCCGTGCAGCGCCTGGTAGAGGTTGCCGTCCGCGTCCACGGCGATCGAGTCGGTCTCGGCGACCCCGCCGTCCACGCGGACGGCCGTGTGCCGGCCGGACTGGCCGGGGCGCTGGACGACGGGCAGATAGGAGATCCGGTTCTCCTTCAACTCGCTGAACCACAGCCCTCGGTAGCCGAGGTCGAAGGAGATGCCGTTCGTCGCGGCGAGACCGTCCGCCAGTACGGTCGCCTCCTCGCCCTCGCGGTCGATGCGCACCACGCGCCCGCGCGCCCTGCCCTCGGTCATGCCCAGCGAGTCGCTGATGTACAGGTTGCCGTCCTGGTCGAAGGCGATGTCGTCGGGCTGCATCCGGGCGCCGTCGACCTCGCCGTCGAAGAAGGTGCGCGGGCCGGTGCCGTCGGGGGCCAGCGAGACGATCGCCCCGCTCGCGAAGTCGGACAGGTAGAGCCGACCGTCGTACGGGCTGAACTGCGCTGATGTGTAGGCCCCTTGGGCGGCGGTGAAGAGTCCGCGGGCCGTCCGCCTCTCGACGTCGACCTGGATCACCTTGGGCTTGCCGGCCGGCGCGGTGACGTCAACGACGTTCAGCCGGCCGTACGTTCCGAAGGTGGGGCCCTCCAGCAGGGTCATCCCGGTCTCCGCGTGCACGGTGGTCAGACGCATGAACTTGTGGGCGGCGATGGTCCGTTGGGAACCCTTGGAGGCGGCTTCGGCGCCGGGGGCGAGCGTCTCGGTGCCGCACCCGGTCAGGGCGACTGTGCCGAGGGCGGCGAGCACGGCAAGCGGGCGGAGGCGGGTCCGGCGCATGGGGATCCCTCTTTCCTGAGCTGTGGGTGTGCCCTCAGGGGGCAACCGGACAACGCTGTCCGGTTGTTGTTATCGTACGGCACGGACGTCTTCCCCACGCACAGAAGTGAGGCCCCCACATGACGCCTTCGCATGCCCCGACCCCCGACGAACTCGCCGCGCTCAACGAGCGCTACCGCCACGAGCGCGAACGGCGGGTACGGCCCGACGGAACCGGCCAATACCTCGGCGCCGACGCGGAGTTCGGCTTCTACGCGGCCGATCCCTATACCGACGGCGTCGCCGAGCGCGAGCCCCTGCGCGACACCGTCGACGTCGCCGTCATCGGCGCCGGGTTCGGCGGCATCCTCGCCGGGGCGCGGCTGCGGCAGCGGGGCGTGGAGCGCGTCCGGGTCATCGACAAGGGCGGCGACTTCGGCGGTACCTGGTACTGGAACCGGTATCCGGGCGTGCACTGCGACATCGAGTCCCATGTGTACCTGCCGCTGCTCGACGAGACCGGGTACGTGCCGGAGTGGAAGTATGCGCCGGGCGAGGAGATCCGCCGGCACACGGTGCGCATCGCCGAGAAGTTCGACCTCTACGCGGACACCCTGTTCTCCACCACGGTCACGGAGCTGAACTGGGAGGAGGGTTCCCGCAGTTGGATCGTGCGCACCGACCGGGGCGACGCCTTCCGGGCGACGTACGTCATCACCGCCACCGGCACCATGACCGAGCCTAAACTGCCCGGGATCCCCGGCATCCAGGACTTCAAGGGGCACACCTTCCACACCTCCCGGTGGGACTACGGCTACACGGGCGGCGGTCCGGAGGGAGGTCTGACCGGGCTCGCGGACAAGCGGGTGGGTGTCGTGGGGACCGGCGCCACCGGCGTGCAGGTCATCCCGATGCTGGCCGAGGACGCGGCCCATGTGTACGTCTTCCAGCGCACCCCGTCCACGGTCGACGTCCGCGGCAACCGCCGTACGACCGCCGGGGACGTGGGTGCCGACCGGGCGGGCTGGGCCCGTGACCGCCGCGAGAACTTCCTGCGCATCGTGTCGGGAGAGTCGGGAGAGTCGGGGGAGGCGGGCCGGGAGGACCTCGTGGCGGACGGCTGGACGGCGTCGGCGGTGCTGCTGGAGAAGCTGCTGCCGAGCTTCCGCCGCGGAGACGACCGTACGGCCTTCGAAGCCGCCTACGAGGTCCTCGACGCCGCCAAGATGAACGAGGTGCGGGACCGTGTCGAGCGGACGGTCGCGGATCCGGCGACCGCGGAGAAGCTCAAGCCCTGGTACCGGTACGCCTGCAAGCGCCCCACCTTCTCCGACCTGTACTACCCGGTGTTCAACCGGGACAACGTCACCCTGGTCGACACCGCGGACACCCACGGCATCGAACGCCTCACCGAGCACGGCGCCGTGGTCGACGGCACCGTCCTCGAACTGGACTGCCTGATCTTCGCCACCGGGTTCTCCGTCGGCGTCTCTGGAGTCCGCTCCGGCAGGCTCCCCGTGTACGGCAGGGGAGGACAGCTGCTGCTGGACGAGTGGGCGCGGCACGGCGTCCGCACCCTCCACGGCTTCACCAGCCACGGCTTCCCGAACCTGATCCACCTGGGGCCCCTGCAGAACTCCAGCAGCGTCAACTTCACGCACATCCTCGACGAGCAGGCCGTCCACGCGGCCGCCCTCGTCGCCGCCGCCGAGGACGCGGGCGCCCTCGTCGAACCTTCCCGCGAGGCCGAGGACGCCTGGCTCGCCGTCATGGCCGACGGGGCACCCGACCACGAGTGGTTCCACGCCGAATGCACCCCTGGCTACTACAACGGCGAAGGCCGCGGCCGCCCCAACGGGCCGACCTCCTACCCGCACGGCGCGGTCGCCTTCCACGAACTCCTGCGCCGCTGGCGGGAGGAGTCCATGGAGGAGGTGCTCCGCGGGTGACCGGCGATGCGGCTGACCGGTGATGCCGATGACTGGTGATGCCGATGACCGCCGATTCGCCACACCGCTGACACCGGTTTTACGACGCCGAGTCGTAAACTTTCCGACGCGGCGTCGTGAAACGACCCACCGGGTCACAGCCGCCGTACGCATCGAGGCCAGGCGCACTTCCCCCCACTCAAGGAGCTGCCGGATGAGCCCGAACGAACAGACCCTTCGCATGCCCCTGCCCGTCGCCGGCCCCCTGGAGCCGCCGACCGAGTGGGAGGAGCTGCGCCGGCAGTGCCCCGTCGCCCGCGTGGAGCTGCCCAGCGGCGACACGGCGGCCTTCCTGTCCCGCTACGACGACGTCAGGACCCTGCTGTCCGACCGGCGGTTCGCCCGCCCGACCGCGGCGGACGGCGCCGCCAGGCTCGCCCCCGACGGGGCGGGCGGGGTGGCCACCAGCGGCAGTTCGACCGACGTCGAGTACGGGGCCGCCTTCCCCGAGAACGGCGAGCCGCACCGGCAGTGGCGGCTCCAGGTCGCCAGGTACTTCACCGCCAAGCGCATGGCGGCACTGCGCCCGGTCATGACGGAGACTGCCGAGAAGTTCGTCGACGAGATGGTCGAGGGCGGGCAGCCCGGCGACCTCAAGGCCGCGCTGGGCTTCCCGCTGCCGGTCTACGTCATCTGCACCATGCTCGGCGCCCCGGTCGAGGACCGGGACCGCTTCTCCCACTGGTCCGACGCGTTCCTGAGCGTCTCCCGCTTCTCCGCGGCGGAACTGCGCACGGCACACACCGAGTTCGTCCAGTACATGTCCGCGCTGATCGCCGCCAAGCGCGCCCAGCCGGGCGACGACCTGATCAGCATGCTGATCGAGGAGAGCCGGGCCGAGGGCACGGGGATGTCCGACGAACTCCTGCTGGGCACGGCGATGGGCCTGCTGGTCGCCGGACACGAGACCACCGCGAACATGATCAGCAAGATGGTCTCCCTGCTGCTCGCCGACCGCACCCGGTGGGAGAGCCTGCTGGCGGACCCCTCCCTGATCCGCACCGCGGTCGAGGAGGTGCTGCGGTACGACGCCAACCTCTCCACCTTCGGCCTCTCGCGCTACGTCGGGGAGGACACCGAACTCGACGGCGGGCCGCTTCCCGGCGGGACCACGGTCCTGTGCGGTCTGTCGTCCGCCAACCGTGACGAGAAGGTCTTCGCCGACGCGGACCGGATGGACCTCACCCGCAGCCCCAACCCCCATCTGACCTTCGGCGCCGGCGCGCACTCCTGCCTCGGCCAGGCCCTGGCCCGCACCGAGCTCCAGGTCGTCCTCGACGTCCTGCTGCGCCGGCTGCCCACCCTCCGTCTGGCCGTCCCCGTCGAGGAGTTGGAGCGGGTGGACGGGCTGGTCGTCGGGGGCCTGCGGGCCGTACCGGTGCGGTGGTGACCGGGCCGTGAAGATCACCGTGGACCAGGAGAAGTGCTGTGCCGCCGGGCAGTGCGTACTGATCGCGCCCGAGGTCTTCGACCAGCGGGACGACGACGGCATCGTCGTCCTGCTCGACGCCGAACCCGACGGGGACCGGCACCCGGCCGTCCGGGAGGCGGCGGCTGTGTGCCCGGCCGCGGCCATCACCCTGCACGACGACGGCGACTGAGCCTTGGCCGGAAGCGGGTCCGGATGCGGCGGTCGGCTCAGCCCTTGCTGAGTTCCCAGAACCGGAACACGGTGGACGCGTCGAGGCAGTACTCCAGGCCGTAGAC
>NZ_JBEYVC010000064.1:0-53426 GCF_040643855.1 Streptomyces sp. NPDC047072
TGGAACGCCGCCCCCGCCGCCTGCATGTCGGGCTCCAGCGCGGGATACGCCGTGACGCGGCGGCCGCGGAGGCCGTCTCCTGCGCCGCCACGGAGCCGCTCGCACCGCTCCCGATGACACACACGTCGAAACTTTCGAATTCCATGTTCCCGCCCACGCAATAGTTCGCCGCCGGTCCGGGCGTTGAGTCGGCCGCCGAAGGTACTGAGCAGATAGAAAAACTTTCAAGTACGCGGATTTGCGCGCCGGTTCCTCTTGGCTTGAAAAAAGTCGCCGATCGGTGAAGAAACGTCACTCCTGCGCTTGTTCGAAATCTCGCCCACCTGTTCGTGCTGGTCGGGTGGATGTCGGCGGGTGGTGCTGGGGAAATCCTGTGTGGACCGTCTCGTGTGCCGGTCGTTCATGTTGACCAAAATCAACCCCGGTTTACGGGGTGCGGTGAAAGTCAAGGCGTACGCGCGTGACTGCTCCGGTTCTCCACGGAAAATTGACCCAGTCTTTCCTGTGTTTTTCGTTCGCGCTCGCGGGGAACGATGCCGCCCCATGGAGATGACCTCGCTTGCCGAGTACGATCCGCAGCCGGGCGAATTAATCGAGTTCCGGGTGACCGAGTCGTCCTCGGATATCGCGGCGAAAGCTGCCGTGCATCCGGCGCCGCTCAGCCACCTGCAGGAAAACCACGTCCGCCGGCGCCTCGCGAACGACAGGGCGGGCAACCCGCAGGCCCCGTGGCTGGGCGTTCACTTCGACCTGCCCGGCCGACTGGACGCGACGGCCATGGCGACCGCCCTCGCCGAATGGGTACGCCGGCACACCACCCTGCTCACCTGGTTCGCCGCCCGAGGTGACGGCTTCGAGCGCCATGCCGTCGCACCGGACTCGGTCGGCTTCGTCCCCGAGTCCCGGGGAGACCTCTCGGGGCAGGCCGTACGGGACTTCCTGCAGGTCCGTCTCGTGCCCGCCACCGATCCCACCCGCTGGCCTCCGTTGCTGGCCTGCGCCGTGGTGCGCGACATGAGCAGCACGGTGATCCTCGCCATCGACCACGCGCACACCGACGGGCTGTCCCTGCAGGCTGCGTTCAGTGAACTGACGGCGTGTTACGAGGGAAGGGGAGCGCGGCTTCCCGAGGTCGGCTCGTACGTCGACTTCTGCCGTCTGGACCGCGAACGCAGCGCCAGGTTGGATGCCGGGTCGCCCGAGGTGGCACGGTGGGCGGACTTTCTGCGGGCAGGGCTGCCCCTCGGTCCCGTGGAACTCGGCGTCGAACCCGGCCGCATGTATCGCACCACCGCCATCGGTCTCGACGTCTTCGAGCCCGCCGAGGCCGATGCGTTCGGGCGCGCGTGCAAGACCGCCGGTGTGGGCTTCTCGGCGGGGATGCTCGCCGCGCTGGCCGTGACCGGTCATCGCCTGAGCGGCCAGGAGACCTACCGTGCGCTGGTCACCGTCCACACCAGAGACGAACCCCGATGGGAACGCGCGCACGGCTGGTTCATCAACACGGTGCCGGTGGAACTCCCGGCGACCGGAGAAACGTTCGAGCGGGTACTGGAGGGAGCGGGAGAAGCCCTTGCCCGGGCCGGTGAACTCCGGGCTCTCACCCCGATGCGGCTGGCCGAGCTCCTTCCGGATCACCACATCGCCCACCTCGGCACCACCCAGACCCCGCCGTTGGTGTCCTACCTGGATCTGCGCCATGCCCCCGCCGCGCGGGACTTCGCGTCCTCGAACGTCGGCTTCCTCACCGGCGAGGGACGCGCGCAGGGCTTGCACCTCTGGCTGAACCGGACGTGGGAGCGCACCTACCTGAGGATCGACCACCCGGACACCCCGACCGCTCGCACCACGGTCCCGCACTTCGCGAAACTGCTGCGCTCGACTCTTCGGGAGCTCGCGGGAGCGGGAGCCGGAGAGACGTGAGCGTGGGAGCCGTCCGACGCCGTCGTGCCACTGGGCCAAGGCCGACGAACATGGGGACAACGGCGTCCCACCTGCTGGACCGCGAGGCGCAGGGGTGGGTCGGCGGGTCGGGGGTATCCGCGTCCGTAAGAAGCCCTTGTCGCAACGGAGTTGCCGTCGACCGTCTCGGGAGGACGCCATGCCGGGCATGCTGGAAAAGATCAAGCGGTTCAGCCGTAGCCCCCAGGGCCGACGCGCCGTGGAGCAGGTGCGCCGCGCCTCGGCCGACCCGCGCCGCCGGGCCCAGGCCCGTCAGCTGCTCGGCAGGCTCCGGGGCCGCCGCCGCTGAACCGAGACGCGGCCGGGGCCCGGGACTTCAACCGTCCCGGCCGCATCAATCATGTTTTCCCGCCCCGTGATTGTGTCCAGCCTTGTGCGCCCCTACTGTTCGGCTTTGCCTGAGTCTGTTTGATGCTGATGGCTCAGTCGGCAGGGAGGCCGCAGTGCGAGGTAATCGGATCGATTCGGAGACTGCGAGACCCCGTCGCCGTGGGTGGTGGCGGGCGGTCCTCGCGATGGCCGCGACCATCGCCCTGGTCACGGGCTTGACCGCGCCGGCGGTGGCGCGGGAGACGAGCGGGGCCGCACCCGCCGCCGCGACACAACCGCACACGGTGACGCTCGACGGGTACTCGTTCCTCGTCGACGGCAGGCGCACCTACCTCTGGGCCGGGGAGTTCCACTACTTCCGGCTCCCCAGCCCCGACCTGTGGCGGGACATCTTCCAGAAGATGAAGGCCGCCGGCTTCAACTCCACCTCCCTGTACTTCGACTGGGGCTACCACTCGCCCAAGCCGGGCGTGTACGACTTCACCGGCGTCCGCGACGTCGACAAGCTCCTCGACATGGCCGAGGAGGCCGGGCTCTACGTCATCGCCCGCCCCGCGCCCTACATCAACGCCGAGGTCGACGGCGGCGGCCTGCCCGGCTGGCTGACCACCAAGGCCGAGAACAACCGCAGCGACGACCCGCGCTTCCTCCAGTACGCCGACGAGTGGCTGACCCGGATCGACCGGATCATCGCCCGGCACCAACTCACCAACGGCACCGGCTCGGTGATCGCCTACCAGGTCGAGAACGAGTACTACAACGGCTCCGCGGCCGGCCGCTCCTACATGAAGCACCTGGAGGACAAGGCCCGCGCCGACGGCATCACCGTGCCGCTGACCGGTAACAACAACGGCACCTTCAACTCGGGTGACGCCGCCCTCGACGTGGACGGCCCGGACTCCTACCCCCAGGGCTTCGACTGCTCCAACCCCACGAAGTGGAACGGCGTCCCCGACATCAGCTACGACCACCCGGCCGGAAAGCCCCTGTACTCCCCGGAGTTCCAGGGCGGCGCCTTCGACCCCTGGGGCGGGCCCGGCTACGACAAGTGCGCCCAGCTGATCAACGACCAGTTCGCCAACGTCTTCTACAAGCAGAACATCGCCGTCGGCGCCACCGCGCAGAGCTTCTACATGATCTACGGCGGCACCAACTGGGGCTGGCTGAGCATGCCCCAGAACTACACGTCGTACGACTACGGAGCCGCGATCCGCGAGACCCGCCGGCTCGACCCGAAGTACGACGAGGACAAGCTGATCGGGTACTTCACCCAGGCGGTCGCCCCGCTGACGAAGACCGACGCGATCAGGGCCACGCCACCGGACGACTCCGCGGTCGTCGACACCGCCCGGATGAACCCCGACACCAAGACGCAGTTCCACGTGCTGCGGCACGGCAACTCCACGTCCACGGCGGTCGACAGGACGCACATCGCGCTGGACTTCAACGCCCAGCCGGCCGGGGACACCACCTACACCTATGACGATCCCGACTCCGCGCTCCAGTACGCCGGTTCGTGGTCGCACGTCGCCAACACGAGCTACACCGGCGGCGATTACAAGCACACCGAGTCCTTCTCCAACAAGGCCGGCGACTCCCTCACCGTCCCCTTCGACGGCACCGCGATCCGCTGGATCGGCTCCAAGACCAACAACCACGGCAACGCCGACGTGTACCTCGACGGCACCAAGGTCGCCACGGTCGACGACTCCGGCAGCGAGAACCAGGCGGTGGTCTTCCAGAAGACCGGCCTGGCTTCCGGGTCGCACACGCTGAAGATCGTCGTCACCGGTACCCACAGCTCGGGCTCCACGGACAACTACGTGGCGATCGACGCCATCGACGTGCCGACCGGTACCGCAGCCGAGGAGCCGACCTACCCGGTCGTACCGCAGCAGCCCGGCACCGCGATCACCCTCGACGGCCGCGACTCCCACGTCATCGTCGCCAACTACCGGCTCGGCGAAGCCCAGTTGCAGTACTCCACCTCGGAGATCATGACCGACGCGACCATCGGCGACCGGGACGTGGCGGTCCTCTATGGCGACGCCGACAGCGATGGCGAGACGGTCCTGCGCTACGTATCGAAGCCCACGGTGACCGCCACCGGCGGCACGGTCGATACGACTTGGGACCCGGAAACCGGCGACCTGCGACTGAACTACACCCACAAGGGCCTGATCCGCGTCACCGTCAGCGCCGACGGTCAACGCCCGCTGCTCCTGCTCGTGGGCGACAAGGACACGGCGAAGACCTTCTGGCGCCAGGACACCGCGACCGGCCCGGTGCTGGTGCGTGGCACCCACCTGCTGCGGACCGCGACCAGCCGCGACGGCGGCCGTACCGTCGCCCTCACCGGCGACAATGCCGACGACAAGAACATCGAGGTCTTCACCTCCGCGAACCGCGTCACCTGGAACGGCCGACCGGTGAACACCCAGGCCACCCGAAGCTTCACCGGGACGATTCCCACGGCCGCAGCGATCGATTTGCCCACGCTGACCAACTGGAAGCACGAAGAGGAGTCCCCCGAGTCGGCCCCCACCTTCGACGACACCAGCTGGCAGGTCGCCGACAAGACGACGACCAATAGCGTCTCCGGCATCAACAAACTGCCCGTGCTCTACGCCGACGACTACGGCTTCCACACGGGCAACACCTGGTACCGCGGCCGCTTCCACGCCACCGGCAAGGAGACCGGCATCCACCTGGTCTCCGACTCCGGCGGCGGCGCGCAGGCCTTCTCGGTCTGGCTGAACGGCACCTTCCTGGGCAGCTCCACCACGGGCAGCGGCGACTTCACCTTCCCGGACGGCTCGGTCAAGTCGACCGGCGACAACGTCCTGTCCGTGCTCACCGTGAACATGGGCCACGAGGAGGACTACAACTCGACCAACGGCAACACGACCGCGCGCGGTCTGACCAGCGCCTCCCTCGTCGGAGCCCCGCTGACCTCCGTCACCTGGCGCCTCCAGGGCGTACGCGGCGGCGAGGACCTCCAGGACACCGTGCGCGGCCCGCTCTCGACCGGCGGTCTGTACGGCGAGCGGGCGGGCTGGTCCTTGCCGGGCTACCCGGACGCCAAGTGGGACCGGGTCTCCCTGCCGACGACCGACACCCGCCCCGGAGTCTCCTGGTACCGCACCGACGTCAGCCTCAACTTGCCGCACGGGCAGGACACTTCACTCGGCCTGACGTTCACCGACGACCCGTCCCGCAAGTACCGGGCCACGATCTTCGTGAACGGCTGGCAGGTCGGCACCTACGTCAACTACCTCGGCCCGCAGCACACGTTCCCGGTCCCCAACGGCATCCTGAACCCCAACGGCCGCAACAGCATCGCCATCGCGGTGTGGAACCTGGACGGCAGCACCGGCGGTCTCGGCAAGGTCTCGCTCACGAACTACGGCAGCTACGCCTCGTCCCTGCGCGTCGCACAGAACGACAGCCCGCGCTACGACGCCCGGAAGTACGCCATGCCCAAGCGGCCGGGAGCGGACGTCACCCTCGACGTGCCCGACACCGCCCAGCCGGGGGAGGGCTTCACCGCCACGACGACCGTGCGGGTGCCGAAGGACCGCCCGTCCGTGTCCCGGCTGACGGCCTCGCTGCCCGCACCGGACGGGTGGAGCGTGAGCGCGACGAGCCCGCTGTCCCGCAAGGGGCTGAAGCCGGGCGGATCGGCCACCTTCACCTGGAAGGTCCAGCCACCGACCGGGGACCTGCCCTCGGCGTCGGCGCTCACCACCTCGGTGGACTACGTGCAGGGCGGGCGGCAGGCCACCGGCACCGACGAGCGGATCATCGGCGGGATCCCCCCGGCTCCACCGGCGGGGGAGAGCGCCGTGAGCGACCTGCCCTTCCTGTCCTCCACCAACGGATGGGGACCAGTGGAGCGCGACAGCAGCGTCGGCGAACAGGCGGCTGGGGACGGTCGTACGATCACCATCGCCGGCGTCGGATACGCCAAGGGCCTCGGCACCAACTCGGTCAGCGACGTCCAGCTCTACCTCGCCGGAAAGTGCTCGCGGCTCACGGCGCAGGTGGGCGTCGACGACGAGACGAACGGCGCGGGCACGGTGACCTTCTCCGTGATCGCCGACGGCAAGACCCTGGTGACCACGCCGACGGTCCGCGGCAAGCAGGCCGCCGTACCGATCGACGTCGATGTCACAGGCGCCCAGGTGGTCGACCTCAAGGTCGGCGACGCGGGCGACGGCAACGGCAACGACCACGGGGACTGGGGGACACCGACACTGACCTGCGCCTGACCTGCGCCTGACCACGGCGTCACGGCCCGTCCGGGCTCCAGCTCGGACGGCGCTGTGGCGGCCCCGCCAGGATCAACTGCTCGATGCAGGCGTACCGTTCGCGCGCACGGCGGGCGCTGCGGCGACCGCTCAGGAACGTGCCGAGCCAGCCGCAGGCGAAGCCCACCGGCACGGAGACCAGGGCGGTCGTCGTGAACGGGAACCAGTTCAGGTCGGCCTCGGGAAAGGCCGCCATCGGTGATCCGGAGACCAGCCGGGTACCCGACATCAGGACCAGGGTGGCGAGCGAGCCGCCGATCAGGGTGCCCAGCAGCCCGGCCTTGCCGAAGCGCCGCCAGAACAGCGAGTAGACCAGCGCGGGCGCGATCGCGGAGGCACCCATGCAGAAGGACAGGGTGGCCAGCGGCTGGAGACTGCGGTGCTGGGCGAGGGCGGCCAGCAGCACCACGGGCACACCGACGACCAGCGCGGAGGCCCGCGCCAGGGTCATCTCCCGCAGCGCGGTCATGCCACGGTGCCGGGAGGCGACGACGTCGTGGGCCAGGGAGTTGGCGCAGGCGAGCGTCATCCCGGCGACGGACGCCAGGAGGGTCAGGAAGATCGCCGTGGTGACGCTGCTGAACACCAGACCCTCGGCGCGGGACACGTCCGGGCCGAACACGGCCCGCGCGCCCAGCAGATAGGCGGTGCTGCCGTGCGGGTCGGCGGCGGTGATCCGCTCGCGGCCGACCAGTGCCGTGGCGCCGAGGCCGATGACGGTGATCACCAGCATGAACAGGGCGACCGAGGACACCGCCCAGGACATCGTGCGCCGTACCTGACGGGCGTTGCCCGCGGTGTACATCCGCATGGTGACGTGCGGCAGACAGGCGCCGCCGAGCACGATGGCGACCTGGGTGCTGATCATGTCGAGGCCGGGGTGCGGTCCGTCCGCGAACTGGAGGCCGTACTGGAGGAACGCCTGGCCCGTGCCGCTGCGTTGAGCGGCGGTGTCGACCATCGTGCCGGGATGCCAGCCGAACGTGGCGAGGACGAGCACGGCGACCACGAGCCCGGATCCGAGGAGCATCACCGTCTTGATGATCTGGATCAGCGCGGTCCCCTTCATCCCGCCGAGGGCCGCGTAACTGATCATCAGGATGCCGGCGCCGACGATGCAGCCGGTCTTCATCGCGCTGTCGGAGAAGCCGAGGATGAACGCCAACAGCTGTCCCACGCCCGCCAGTTGGACGATCATCATCGGAATCAGCGACAGCAGGGTCACCACGCACGCGGTGATGCGTACGGCCCGCCCGGGCACGCGCCGGCTCAGCGCGTCGCCCATGGTGAACCGGCCGGTGTTGTGCAGGGGTTCGGCGAGCAGGAACATCAGCAGGAGCAGCGACAGCAGCGTGCTCAGGGCGAGCACGACCCCGTCGTAGCCGCACAGGGCGATGACCCCGCCGATGGTGAGGACGGTCGCGGCGGAGATGTAATCCCCCGCGACGGCAAGGCCGTTGCGCAGCGGGGACAGCGAACGGTAGCCGGTGTAGAACTCCTCCAGGTCGTCGCGGTCGGGGCCGGTCAGGACGCACAGCAGGAGCGTGAGGGTGACGACGCTGGAGAAGGCGACGAGGGACCAGGTCTGCGCCGACCCGCCGAGACCCGTCATGCCCGGGCCCGTCCGTCGCCGTCGGCCGGGCGCGCGTACCGGCTGACCCGGTGGGCCAGCGGATCGACGTACCGCCGCGCCGTGTACTCGAACAGGAGGACGGCCAGCCAGGTGACGGGGACCTGGACGACGGCGAGGAGCAGGCCGGTGGGGATGCCGCCGGGGGCGGGGCGGGCCATGAAGGCGGGGGCCTTGACGGTGAGGGTGAGGAAGGCGGCGAAGTAGCCGAGGGCCGCGAAGGTGGCCACGCGGCGCTGCCAGCGGCAGGCGCGGCGCAGGATGCGCAGGGCGCGGTGGTAGCTGGACCAGGAGCGCTGACGGGTCCCGTTCTGCCGGTGCGGAAGGGATAACTCCGAGCGGTCGTAGGACATCCCAAAACTCCTAGCGCGGCTGGGTCCGGACAGGGCGGACCGCAAGAAGGTGGGGGCGGAGGCGGTTCGGGTCATGGCACGTTATGCGGGTGTCCCGGCGGCGGATGTGTGTTCGGTTGAACTTTCTTGCGGGCGCCCGACGCGGAAGCCGTCCTTGGGTGGTGCCCGTGGTCGGGGTGTGACGAGAGGGACCACAGCTGTCTTCTGTGGTCCCCCGCGTTCAGGGCCGGTCATCCGTATGTCGTACGACGGTCCCAGTCGCCGTCGGGCGCTCTGGCCGAGGCAGGCGAGCCCTCAGGGCGACGAGCCGTACGTCCGTTGCCGTAGTGGAGCGCCGTTCATCAGGGGGGTGGTACTGCTGGCATATGCCAGGCATGCGATGAGTTCTCCGCGCCGCTCCGGTCATGCCGACAGACGGCGGGCGCCGCGGTGAAACGGGTCGCTCAGCGCTTCGCGTGCGGGTGGGGCTCAAGGCGTACGACGAGCCCCTTCGACGCGGGCTGGTTGCTGATGTCGGCGACGCTGTCCAGCGGTACCAGGACGTTGGTCTCGGGATAGTAGGCGGCGGCGGAGCCCGGCGCGGCCGGGTAGGGGACGACCTCGAAGTCCTCGGCCCGGCGCTCGGTGCCGTCGTCCCACACGCTCACCAGGTCGACGTGATCGCCCTGCTCCAGGCCCAGTTGAGAGATGTCGGCCGGGTTGACGAGTACGACGTGACGGCTGCCGTGGATGCCGCGGTAGCGGTCGTCGAGCGTGTAGGGGACGGTGTTCCACTGGTCGTGCGAGCGCAGGGTCTGCAACAGCAGGTGTCCTTCCGGTGCTTGGGGGACGACCCGCTCGTTGCGGGTGAACTGGGCTTTGCCGGTAGAGGTGTTGAACACGCCCTCGTTGACCGGGTTGGGCAGCTGGAAGCCGCCCGGCCGCGACACCCGCGCGTTGAAGTCGTGGAAACCCGGCACGATGTGGGAGATGCGCTCGCGGATCGTGCCGTAGTCGCCCTCGAACTCGCCCCAGGGGATGTCCGGTTTGCCGTCGAGGGTGCGGCGCGCGAGCCGGCACAGGATCGCGACCTCGCTGAGCAGCAGGGGAGAGGCCGGTTCGAGGCGTCCCTGCGAGGTGTGGACCTCGCTCATGGAGTTCTCCACCGTGACGAACTGCTCGCCGTCGGCCTGCACGTCCCGTTCGGTGCGGCCGAGGGTCGGCAGGATGAGCGCCGTCTCGCCGCAGACGGTGTGCGACCGGTTCAGCTTGGTGGAGATGTGGGCGGTCAGCCGGCATGACCGCATGGCCTCCTCGGTGACCTCGCTGTCGGGAGCGGCCCGTACGAAGTTGCCGGCCAGCGCGAGGAACACCTTGACGCGGCCCTCGCGCATCGCCTTGATCGTGTTCACCGAGTCGAGTCCGTGCGGGCGCGGCGGATCGAAGCCGAACTCCTCCTGGAGCGCGTCGAGGAACGTGTCCGGCATCTGCTCCCAGATGCCCATGGTGCGGTCGCCCTGCACGTTGCTGTGCCCGCGCACCGGGCAGGCGCCGGTGCCGGCCCGCCCCAGATTGCCGCGCAGCATCAGGAAGTTGACGATCTCCCGGATGGTGGGCACGCCGTGCTTGTGCTGGGTGATGCCCATCGCCCAGCACACGACGACGCGTTCACTGCGCAGGACCTCGTCGCGGACCTGCTCGATCTCCTCGCGGGTCAGCCCGGTCGCCGTGCGTACATCGTCCCAGTCGAGGTCGCGGGCGTGCCGGGCGAACTCCTCGAAGCCGGAGGTGTGGGCGTCGATGAAGTCGTGGTCCAGGACGGTGCCCGGCCGGGCGTCCTCGGCCTCCAGGAGAAGGGAGTTGAGGGCCTGGAAGAGACAGAGGTCGCCGCCGGGTTTGATGTGCAGGAAGCGGTCGGCGATCTGGGTACCGCGTCCGACGACCCCGCGCGGCTTCTGCGGGTTCTTGAAACGCCGTAGCCCCGCCTCCGGCAGCGGGTTGACCGCCACGATCCGCGCGCCGTTCCGCTTGGCCTCCTCCAGGGCGGAGAGCTGGCGCGGATGGTTGGAGCCGGGGTTCTGCCCCACCAGGAAGATCAGGTCGGCGTGGTGGAGGTCGTCGAGGCTGACGGTGCCCTTGCCGGTGCCGAGCGTCTCGCTCAGGGCGAATCCGCTGGACTCGTGGCACATGTTGGAGCAGTCCGGCAGGTTGTTCGTGCCGAAGGCGCGGGCGAACAGCTGGAGCACGAAGGCGGCCTCGTTGCTCGCCCGCCCCGAGGTGTAGAAGACGGCCTCGTCGGGGGAGCCGAGCGAGGTGAGCTGCTCGGCGAGTACGCCCAGGGCGTCGTTCCAGCCGATCGGCTCGTAGCGGTCGTTCCCCGGCCGCTTGATCATCGGCTCGGTGAGCCGCCCCTGCTGGTTGAGCCACATGTCGGAGCGCCCGGCGAGCTCGGAGACGCTGTGCTCACGGAAGAAGTCGGCGGTGATCCGGCGCTTCGTGGCCTCGTCGTTGATGTGCTTGGCGCCGTTCTCGCAGTACTCGTTGCGATGCCGGTGCCCCGGCGCCGGGTCCGCCCAGGCGCAGCCCGGGCAGTCGATCCCGCCCACCTGGTTCATGGCCAGCAGGTCCACGCCGGTCCTGCGCGGGGAGGTCTGCTCCAGGGAGTACTCCAGCGCGTGCACGACCGCGGGAACCCCCGCCGCCCACTTCTTCGGCTGCGTCACGGAGAGGGTGCTCTCCGGCTCCTCACCGGACTGGTGGTGCATCGGTACGCCTCTCTCTTGCCGTCTCTTCGCCACGTCGGTCAGTCGACGGGTCCTTCTGTACGACGGTCAGCCGACCGGCCACTGGGCCACACGGCTCCTCGGCGGCTCCGGGTGGTCGTGCTGGACGCGGCCGTTGCGGATGGTGCCGCGCCAGGCCCCGCCCTCCTGCCCCAGCCCCTCGATGAACGCCCTGAAGCTCTCCAGCTCGCGGCGGACCAGGCGGGCGATCACCCGCGCGGCCCCGGAGGAACCGGTGAGCGCCTTGGCGGCTCCGCGCGGCTCCAGGAGCATCCGTACGGTCACCGCCGTACCCCCCGACTCCGTCGGCCGGAACTCCACCTCGCCCTGATGGGAGGGGCGCTGCTCCAGCCCGCGCCAGGCCAGATAGGCGTCCGGATCCTGCTCCACGATCTCGACCGCGAACCGGCGGCGCACCGGCCCGTAGCCGAGGGTCCAGGCGAGCACGGTGGGCCTGAGCTGCTCGACGCCGCGTACGACGGCCGAGAACCGGGGGAAGGTCTTGAACTGCGTCCACTGGTTGTACGCCGTACGCACCGGCACCGCGATCTCGACGGTCTCCTCGACGTGCTGCTCCCGCAGCGGCCGGCGTCGGGCGACCCCGTCGTCGTCGGGACGCATCTCCGGCCTGTTCGGGACAGCCTGCTGTGAACCGGGTTCACGCGCCATCGGTGGCCTCTCCTCCGGTGGGGGAGCCGTCCGGACTCCTCGCGTACGTCAGGGCTCCTGTACCGGTTCCCAGATCACGCTGTTCGAGTCGTCCTACGACGCCACGCCGACCGCAGCCGGTTCACGAGCCCCCTGTATGCCGCACCAGAGCCCCCACGAAGTCGTCCCACACCCCCCTCGGCAGATCATGTCCGGCCCCCTTCAGAACCAGCAGCTCCGCACCGGGAACCGCGTCGCGCAGCGCCTCGCCGTGCGCCGGCGGGAACAACGGATCACGGTCGCCGTGCACCACGAGCGTCGGCACCGCGATGTCCCCGAAGCCGCCCCGCTCCGGGCCGATGTAGTCGACGGCGTAGTGGTTGACCAGGGTGGACGCGTAGCTCCTGGCCCGCGCCACGTCACGCGCGACCAGCGCCCGGACGGCGACCTCGTCGAAGAACGGCGAGCCACCGGCGTACGCCCTCGCCCCGGCGACCACATAGGCGACGACCGCCACCACGTCGGAGGAGGACTCCGGCTCGTCCGGCATGGCCAGATCATCCGACGGCGGCGGCAGATCGTCGGCCCCCGTCGAGGTCGAGACGAAGGTCAGCGACGCGACCCGATCGGGATGGTCCACCCCGAGGACGAGCCCGATCCCGCCGAACATCGACTGGCAGACCAGATGCGCCCGCTCGATGCCCAGCGCGTCCTGGATGCCGAGCACGTCCAGGGCCAGGTCGGTGTACGAGTACGGCGGCCGCCCCGGCGGGTAACAGGTCGATCGCCCCGTGTCCCGATGGTCGTACCGCACCACGAACCGGCCACGTGAGGCGATCCGCCCGCACAGCTCGGCGTCCCACCACAGCATGGACGCGGCCGCCCCGGCGACCAGCACGATCGCCGGGTCCGCGGGATCTCCGAAGGTCTCGGCACACAAGTCGACGCCGTCGATGTCGAGGAGCGCTTCGCCGTGGGAGTGGGGTGAGGTCATGTCGGGCACGCTGGAGCCTCTTTTCCGTCACGAGGAGTCCGTGCCGAGGGTCCGAACTCCCGGGCCCGCAAACGGAGATCGACGTAACAATTCCGCAGCGTGTACGCCATCTTGACGTCATGCGGAGGGCTCTCTAGGGTCGCACCACCCTGCGGGAATCATTGCCTACGGACGCCGGGTCGTGTGTCCTGGTGTCGCTGACGTTCGACCGCACGAGAACCCGGCAAGTCCCCTCGGACAGGCCGTTCCGGTCTCGCACCGGCGCCTCTTTGAATCGTTTCAGGGAAGCAGGTTCGCCCGTGACTCTCGCCCCCGACGAGCAACTCCCGAACCGCGATCACAGCCCGGACCCAGCCCCCGCCACCGTCACCTACCGAGCCCGCACCAGTGCCCCCTGGTGGTTCATGGTGCCGGCGCTCCTCCTGTTCGCCTTCGTGGTGCTCGTGCCGAGCGTCCGTGGCGTGTACTACGCGTTCACCGACTGGGACGGACTGGACCCGCACTACAACCTGGTGGGCTTCGGCAACTTCACCGACATGCTCCACGACGAGGACGCGGTGCAGGCCATCTGGCACACCCTGCTGATCGCCGTGTCCATCACGATCTTCCAGAACGCCCTGGGCCTCCTGCTGGCCCTTGGCGTCAATTCGGCCATCAAGTCCCGCAACCTGCTGAGGGTGTTCCTCTTCGCGCCGGCGGTGGTCACCCCGATCGTGACGGCCTACCTGTGGCGCAACCTGCTCGGCACGGACGGGGCGATCAACAGCCTGTTCGGCGCCGTCGGCCTCGACTCCTGGAAACAGGACTGGCTGGGCAGCCCGGACCTGGCCCTGTGGGCGGTGATCGGGGTGATCGTGTGGCAGTACGCGGGCTACTCCATGGTCATCTTCCTGGCCGGACTCCAGTCGGTGCCGCACGAGATCCTGGAAGCGGCCGCGATCGACGGCGCGGGCCCGGTACGCCGGTTCTGGTCCGTCACCCGCCCCCTCCTCGCGCCCGCCTTCACCATCAACCTCATGCTGTCGATCATCGGCGGCATCAAACTCTTCGACCAGGTCTACGCGTTGACCGGCGGCGGCCCCGGCCACGCCACCGACACCCTGTCCACGCTCATCTACAAGGACGCCTTCGCGCTCAGCGAGTTCGGCTACAGCATCGCTCTCGCGGTGGTTCTCACGATCATCGTGGCCGTCGCGTCGACCGGGCAGTACTTCGTGCTGTCCCGCAACGAGAGGGCCGCGTCATGAACCGCTACCGTCCTCGCACCCTCGGGCTCGAACTGGTCATGGTCGCCGTCGCGTTGGCGATCGGATTCCCGGTGTACGTTCTGATCAACCTCGCGATACGGCCGTCCTCGGACACCTCCTCACCCATCAGCCCGACCAGCTCGCCGACCCTCGACAACTTCAGCTACGCCTGGCAACAGGGCGCGCTGGGCGGCGCGTTGGCCAACAGCGTGCTGGTGACCGTGTGCAGCGTCGCCATCGTCCTGACGGTCTCGTCGCTGGCGGCGTACCCGCTGGCCCGCGTCACCGCCCGCTGGTCCAGGGGCACTTACCTCCTCGTGCTCCTCGGCCTGGTGCTGCCCTTCCAGTTGGCGTCCCTGCCGCTGTACCAGACGATGCGCGACCTGGGCCTGCTCGGCACCCCGTGGGCGCTGGTCCTGTTCTACTCCGGGCTCCAAGTCCCCTTCACCGTCTTCCTCTACGTCGGTTTCCTGCGCGCCCTGCCCCGCGACTTCGAGGACGCCGCACTGATCGACGGCTGCACTCCTCTGCAGGGCTTCCGGTACGTGGTCCTGCCGATGCTCAAGCCGGTGACCGTGACGGCTCTCGTGCTCAACGCGGTCTTCGTGTGGAACGACTTCTTCACGCCGCTGCTGTATCTGAGCGGCAGCGCCCAGCAGACGATGCCGGTCGCGATCGCCGGCTTCGTCGGTCAGTACGTCACCGACTGGAACCTGATCTTCGCCGCTCTGGTGATCAGCATCCTGCCGATCCTGCTCGTGTACTTCCTGCTCCAGCGCAGCATCATCAACGGCTTCGCCGGAGGGCTGCGGGGCTGATGACATCCGCCTTCTTCCGCCTTCTTCGCGTCGAGCACCGAGCATCGAGGGAGAGACCATGAAGACACGCACACTGACCGCCCTGGTCGCCACGACGACGGCCGCGACACTTCTGGCCGCGTGCAGCGGCGGCACCAAGGCCGGCTCCGGCGGCGATTCCAAGACGTTGACGATCACTTCCGTCGACGTGGGTTCCGTCGAGGATGTCGTGAAGGCGTTCGAGAAGGCCAACCCGGGCGTCAAGGTCCGCCTCACCACCAGCTCGGTGGACCAGTACCAGCAGCAGATCCGCACCCAGCTCTCCTCCGGCACCGCGCCGGACGTGATGACGGTGTGGCCCGGCAACGGCAACCCGGGCGCCATGTACGTCCTGGCGAAGGCGGGTTATCTGCGCGACCTCTCCGACCAGTCCTGGGCGCCCAAGCTGCCCGCGGCGATCAAGTCGGTCGCCGAGTACGAGGGCAAGACGTACACGGCGCTCTTCGGGCAGAGCGGCATCGGCATGGTCTTCAACGAGCAGGCGCTGGCCAAGTCGGGCCTGACCCCGCCGGACACCTGGACCCAGTTGCTGGCCTTCTGCAAGGCGGCGAAGGCGAAGGGCACGCCCGCGTTCGCGCTGGGCAACCAGGACAACTGGATCACCCAGCTCGTCCTGTACGCGCTGGTCGCCACCACCGTCTACGGGCCCGACCGCGACTTCGACCAGAAGATGGAGTCCGGGCAGACCACCTTCGCCAAGTCGCAGTGGACCACCGCGCTGGACAAGTACCTGACGATGGAGAAGTCCGGCTGCTTCCAGAAGAACCCGCTGGGCACGAACTACGACGGCAGCCAGCAACTCGCCGCCACCGGCAAGACGTTGGGCATGGTGCAGGGTAACTGGGTGATCTCCCTGCTGAAGCAGAAGAACCCCGAGGGCACCTTCACGCTCAAGGCCCTGCCCGCGACCGACGACCCGGCGCAGACCATCATCCCGGCCGCGGCCAGCGCCGGTTACGGCATCAACGCGAAGGCGAAGAACAAGGACCTGGCGCTGAAGTTCGTGAACTTCGTGATGTCGCCGGACGGCATGGACCTGTTCGTCAAGAAGCAGGGCGGTCTGCCGACCCTCGCGGACACGGGCTACCAGGCGGACCCGTCTCTCGCCGAACTCTCGAAGTTCATCCAGGCGAACCGCACGGTCCCGTTCATGGACCAGCACTGGCCGAACGCCAAGGTCCAGCAGACCATGCTCAGCGGCCTCCAGGAGATCTTCAGCGGCCAGTCCACCCCCGACAAGCTCCTCAAGGAGATGGACACCGACTACCAGGCCGGTTCCTGAGCACGGCTCTCATCCGGGTGCGCTACTGCCCGGAGGGCGGCGCACCAGGTGCAGACAGGCCACCGAGGCGAGGAGGGTGCGTCGCTCCGAGGCGTCCAGGCGGGGGTCCGCGCGGACGACGTACTGCTGCAGTCCGAGCCAGGCGTCGATGGTGCTCACCGTGACCGTGCCGAGGGCCTCCGCCGCGGGGTCCTCCAACGGATCGGTCTCGGCGAGCCGCCATTGGGTGGACAGGCCCAGTCGTGTGAGCAGCAGCGCGCGTTGCCGCTCCGTACGGAGGCTCAGCTGCGCGGACTTGACGAGACCGCGCGCCTCGGCGCTGCCGACCTCCCGGTCCACCGCGTCGAGGAAACGGAACCGGACCGGTCCGAACTGCCAGAACGCGGTGTGCCTCTCGATGCGGACGACGAGTTCGCCGGAGGGTTTCGTGAGGTGGTAGAGCGTGTCGTCGATGTGCGTGACGTGGGCGAGCGGGGTCCCCTCGACGGTCGAGACGGCGAGGGCGGGTCCCCTGTAGGTGCGCCACCGCGAACGTTTCGGCTGCGCGACGACGACGGCTTCCAGCGCGAACAGAGCGTCGTCCGTCATAGGGCGTCCTTCCCTCGGCCATCCCCTTACCCTCACCGACAACTCCGCCGCAGGACCCGGTTCCCGGTTGTCCGGGACATCGGATTTCTACGGCGGAGCTGTCGGACCTCACGGGGTGATCGTGCCGCCAACGACGGCGATCAGCCCGTCAGTCGATCAGGTGTGGCGTCCCCGTCGGGTCGCGAAGACCGCACCGGCCCCGAGGGCGATGACCAGGGCCGCACCGCCCGCTATCAGCCCGACCGGCGCGCTCGAGCCGGTCTCCGCCAACGGCGGCGTGCTCTCGCTCGGCGTCGGGGACGGCGGCGTCGACTGCATCGGCGGGACGTCCGGCGTGGTGGGCGGGGTGGTGGAGTCGGAGGGCGGCTGGCTCGCCGGCGGAGTGGTCTCCTCGGCGGGCGGCTCGCTGGCGGGCGGAGTGGCCGGGGTGCTGGGGGTGTCCGGAGGCGTCTCGGAGGCCGGGGGAGTGGGCGTGCTCGGCTCGTCGGGGGTGCACGACTTGTCGCCGCCGTTCCACGCGGCGATGAGGTGGTACGGCGTGACGACGTTGTCGGGCTGGTACGGCGCGGGACCGTGTCCGTCCCCCGACTTGCCGTCGTAGACGACGTCGTCGCCGTAGAGGTCGATCTGCCCGTAGCAGTCGGGGGACTTCACGGACAGCTTCTGCCAGGTCCGCCCGGCGTCGTCGGCGCCGGCGAGGTCGTCCGCGCCGAGGTAGACGACGGCGTGGTCGACGAGTTCCTGGTAGCCGGAGGTGGTCCAGCTGGGGCCTTCGGTGGTGTAACCGGCCAGCGAGACCGGGTATTTGCAGCCGTCGCCGACCTTCTGGCCCGGGGCCAGCCGCACCTCGACGGTGCCGGGAGCGTCCTTCCACTGGTGGAAGCCGCCCTGTGAGGTCCAGTCGTCACCGACCGGCTTTCCGGCGGCGTCGACGAGGCGGTACTGAACGGTGGCCGACTGGCAGCCGCCCGCAGGAGTCGCACTCGCCGAAGCGGCCCCCACGAGCGGGGTGACGGTGGCGAGGAAGGCGGTTGCGGCGACAGCGGCCGACGTTCTGGAGCGTGAGAGGCGTCTCAAGATCTGCCCTTGGAATCGAGATTGTGGGAGGTGGCAGGGCGCGAGCAGCCGCTGGTGCACGGGGAGTTGGAAGAAAACCGTGGCCGAGCCACTCGCGTCACATCGCTCACTTCAGTCACGGCGAGCGAGAGCTGCATTCTTTCCGCTCTCCACAACCTCCGTCAATCCTTCACAAGTTGAGTCCGCTGGAGATCCAACTGGCTTGCGCGTTCTGCCCGGATATCGATGCCCACCCCCGATAATGTTGTGCACAATATTGACGGCGGTACGAATTCAGCCCTACCTTCCTGGGGTCTTCGTTCAGTGCACTGAGTACCTGCCCGTGTGCCCGCTCTGCAGCCGCCCTCAGGGAGCCCCCATGCCTGCCAGCACCCGCACTCGCCGTCTCCGTCTCCGTATCGCCCTGGCCACCTTGGCCGCGTTGGCGTCCACGGCCCTCGTCGCGCCGCTCCCCTCGGCCGCCGCCGAGGCGGACGCGGACGTCGCCGGCCGTCTCACCGGCACCCTCGCCGACGGCGCCACCTGGATCGCGGACGTCCCCGACCAGTGGAACGGCACGCTGGTGCTGTTCAGCCACGGCTTCGGCCCGCTGGTCGCCCAGAACGCCCCCTCTGCCGCCGTCCGCACCGAACTCCTCGCCCAGGGATACGCGTTGGCCGGGTCCTCGTACGACCCCAACGGCTCGATGTGGGCCCTGAACAGTGCCGAACGCGACCAGTTCGCCACCCTCGACGCCGTCACGGCGAAGATCGGCACCCCGCGGCGCACCCTGGCCGTCGGCAACTCGATGGGCGGCCTCGTCAACGCGCAGCTGGCCCGGGACGGCGGCGGACGCATCGACGGCGCGCTCGGCCAGTGCGGCCTGGTCGCGGGCGGCACCGACCTGGACAACTACCAGCTCGACGCCGAGTACACCCTCGCCCGGCTGCTGCTGCCGGACGACCAGGTCAAGCTGGTCCGCTTCGACTCCGCCGCCGACGCGGCCGCCACCGCCAAGAAGCTCACCGACGCCGTCACCGCCGCCCAGGCCACCGCGCAGGGCCGCGCCCGGATCGCCCTGGCCGCGGCCTTCCTCAACCTGCCCGCCTGGGCACCCGGACAGGAGCAGCCCGCGCCGACCGACTGGGCGGGCCAGCAGGAGCAGCAGTACGCGTGGTTCGCCCAGGGCATCCTCTCGTTCGTCGAGGGCGGCCGGTTCGCCATCGAGCAGTCCGTCGGGGGCAACAACTCCTGGAACAAGGGCGTGGACTACGCCCGCCTGCTGGCCGGTTCGGTCCATGCGCCCCAGGTCCGCGCCCTGTACCGGGCCGCCGGCCTGGACCTGCGCGCCGATCTGAACGCGCTGACCGCGGGGGCCGACATCACCGCCGATCCGGCAGCCGTGCGCACCGCGCAGCGAACCTCCTCCGCGGGCCAGGGACTCGAAGTGCCGTTGCTCGACATCCACACCACGGCCGACAACCTGGTTCCGGTGGAGCAGGAGAACCGCTTCGCCGCCCGGGTGCGTGCCTCCGGAGACGGTGCGCTGCTGCGGCAGGCGTTCGTCCAGCGGCAGGGGCACTGCACGTTCACCACCGCCGAGACCGTGGCCGCCCTGCACGCCCTCGAACACCGGGTCGACACCGGCCACTGGGGCGACGTGGCGACCCCGGCCGCACTCCAGCGGTCCGCGACCGCGCTCGGCCTGGACGGGGCGGCCTACGTCGCCTACCGCCCGGCACCGCTGACGGTCGGCCGCGACCACCCGGCGCACACCGACCGTCCCTGACACCGAGGGCGAAATCGGCCGGCGTGGCGGAGGTGTGCGGTTCCGGACCGGTGAACTCCCGGAAGGCGTCGGCCGCTTGGAAGACCCCCCGTCGGCACGAGATCGCCCGCTGATCGGTGACCGCTCTATCCGCGCAACCGGTCGAAGCGGAACGGTCGCAGAGCCGGTGGGCGGTTGCCGGTGCGGATGTAGTGAGCGAGCTGGTGGCCGGTGGCGGGTCCGAGGGTGATGCCCAGCATGCCGTGACCGGTCGCCGTGTAGGCGTTGTCGTGGCCGGGGACGCGGTCGATGACGGGGAGGCCGTCGGGGAGGAAGGGCCGCCCGCCCACCCACGGGTCGCGGATCCGGGCGACCAGGTCGTCGGGGTCCTCGAACCAGTGGCCGAGGTAGTGCCGGCTGGCGAGGGCGACCGCGACGATCCGGCGCCAGTCGAGCCGGTTGTTGTTGCCGCTGAGTTCCATCGTGCCGCCGATGCGGGTCGTCGAGCCGATGGGGGAGGCGACGGCCCGGCGCTCGCCGAAGTAGAGGGTGTGGCGGGGTGCCGGGTCGAGGTCCACGGAGAAGCTGTAGCCCTTGCCCGCTTGGAGCGGCAGTGGCCGGCCGAGGAGACGGAGCAGGGCCGGGGAGCGCATGCCGGCGGCGATGACGACGGCTCGGCAGGGGATCTCGCCCTGACCGGTGTCCAGCGCCGTGACCCGTCCCGCGGTCATGCGGATCCCGCTGACCCGGGTGTGCTCGTGGATCTTGACTCCGGAGGCGGCCAGTGCCCGGCCCAGGCCACGGGCGAACGCCTCCGGATCGACCACTCCCTCGCCCTCGACGAGGTACGCGGCCCGCACCCCGGGCGCGAGGGCGTCGTCCAGCAGGCGCGCTGCGTCGCCGGTGGTCACCTCGTCGGGCAGCCGGTAGCGGCCGTCCGCCATCTCCCGCTGGACGGCCAGGTGATGGCGGGCCTCGGCCGCCGACAGGAAGGCGTGCACCATGCCCGGGCGGGTCAGCGTCGTCTCCACGCCCGCCTCGCGCAGGCCGTCGAACAGGCCGAAGGTGTCGCGGTTCAGCTCGGCGATCGCCGCGTACCCGCGCCGGAACGCGGCCGGTGTGCTGCTGCGCCAGAACCGCCACAGCCACCGTACGAACGCCGGATCCGGCAACGGCCGTAGATAGAGCGGGGAGTCGGGGCGGCCCAGCGAGCGCAGCGCGTAGCGCACCACGCCCGGTGCCGGGACCGGAGTGGAGTGGCTCAGACAGACCCAGCCCGCGTTGCCCCGCGAGGCGCCGGAGCCCAGGTCCCCGCGCTCGACCACCTCCACCGGCAGCCCGGAAGCCGCCAGGTAGTACGCCGTGCACAGTCCGACGACGCCGCCGCCGACCACCACGACGGGCCCGTTCACGCCCCGCTCCCGGAGGCGGCCAGGAAGGCGCGGGTCCGGGCGTGGGCGGGGTGGTCGAGGACGTCCCGGGGAGGGCCCTCCTCGACGATCCGACCGCCGTCGACGAAGACGACATGGTCGGACACCTCGTGGGCGAACGGCAGTTCATGGGTGACGAGCAGCATCGTCATGCCCTCGGCGGCCAGTTCCCGCATCACGCTGAGCACCTCGCGGGTGGCCTCCGGGTCCAGGGAGGAGGTCGGCTCGTCGAACAGCAGGACCTCCGGCTTCAGCGCCAGCGCGCGGGCGATGGCGACCCGTTGCTGCTCGCCGCCGGAGAGCTGCTCGGGCTGGGCCAGAGCCCGGTGCGCCACACCGACCCGGCGCAGCAGCGTCACGGCCCGCTCCAGTGCCTCCGGCTCCGGGACGCCGGCCTTGCGCTGGGCGAGGACGACGTTCTCCACGGCCGTCAGATGCGGGAAGAGATGGAACTTCTGGAAGACCATGCCGACGGTCCGCCGCAGGCGCGGCAGATCACGGCAGACGGTCCGGCCCTGGCTGTGCACCACCTCGCCGGCCACCTCGACGGTGCCGCCGTCGGGCTTCTCCAGCAGGTTGACGCACCGCATCAGGGTGGTCTTGCCGCCGCCGCTCTGCCCGATGACGCTGACGATCCGGCCGCGGTCGACCTTCAGGTGCACGTCGTCGAGGACGAGCCTGCCGTCGAAGGACTTGCGCAGTGCCTCGATCTTTATGACCGCTTCGGCGGCGGCCCGTTCGACGGTCCTGTGGGTGGTGACGGGCTCGGTCATGCGGCCGCCTCCTCTCGTACGGGGGTGGCGTCCAGGTCGGATGCGAGCAGCGCCCGGGCCGCCCGCACCCGGCGCCGCCGCCACGGGGACAGCGGGACACCGGCCCGCACCTTGCGTTCCAACAGCAGCAGGAGTTGGGAGAGGGGGTAGCACAGGGCGAAGTAGAGGGCGGAGACGACCAGGTACACCTCCAGCGCCCGGAACGTCGCCGAGGTGATCAGCCGCCCCTCCGACATCAGTTCCGCGGCCGACACGGTCACCAGCAGGGACGTCGACTTCAGCAGGTCGACCAGCATGGTGTTGGTGCCGGGCAGGGCCTGGCGGACGGCCTGCGGCAGGACGACGTGGACGAAGATTCCCGCCCGGCCGATGCCGAGTGCCTCGCCGGCCTCCGTCTGTCCGCCGTGCACCCCGCTGATCGCGGCACGGAAGATCTCGGACAGGTAGGCGGCGTAGAACACGATCAGCGACAGGCAGCCCGCGCTGAACACGTCCAGCCGGACACCGGCCGAGGCCAGCCCGAAGTAGGTCAGGAAGATGATGGCCAGCAGCGGGACGTTCTTGAACACCTCGGTGTACACGGCCGCCACGGCCCGCAGCGGCCAGGCCCCACTCAGCCGAAGCAGTGCCACGGCGAGGCCGAGAAGCACCGCGCCGGCGAAACTGACGACGGTGTACGACACCGTACGGCCGAGCGCGTCGATGAGGTCACCGCGGTAGTCGGACCAGGGGACTTGGAAGAGACCGGACATGTCAGCGACCCCTCACTGTCCGATGGTCGGCGGGTTCCAGTTGTCGGGCCGGTCCACTCCGCGTCGCGCGGTGGCGACGTCCGGGGCCGGCTTCAGGAACTGCTCCGGATCGCCGCCGTACTTCGTCACGAGCTTGCTCATCTCGCCGTTGCGGTACATGGCGTCGATCTCCCGGGAGACGGCCTGCTCCAGCTTGGTGGCCTTCTTGGGGAGGTAGAAGCCGGTCTGGTACGGCTGGAAGTAGGCGTAGGCGGGCTGTTGCCTCACCTCGGCGGCGGTGGGCGGGGTCAGGTACTCGGTGGCGATCTTGAGGTCGGGGCGCTGCTTCTGTGCCGCGATGATGATCAGCGGGTCGAGGAATCCGACGTCGATGCGGCCCGCGCCGAGGTCGTCGAAGACGCCGTTGGCGTCCGGGTAGGCGTGCAGCTTCGCCTTCGGCACGGCCTGGATCGACTTGACCCACACATACCCCTCGACCGTGCCCAGGTTCAGGCCCTTCAGATCGGCCACCGTCCTGTACGTCCTGCCGTCGCGGACGGCCATCGCGGGCGGCGAGTAGTACGGCGGGTCGGTGAACAGCCCTTGTTTCTGCCGGTCGGTGGACCAGGCGACGCCGCCGACGGTGATGTCGACGCGGCGCGACTGGACGCCGGCGAGCATGCCGGCGAAGTCCGTGACCTGGGGCTTGGTCTCCAGGCCCAGTTTCTTGGCGACGTAGGCGAGGATGTCGCCGTCCAGGCCGACGATCCTGCCGCCCTGGACCGAGGTGTAGGGCGCGTACGGCTGGACGGCCACCTTCAGGACGCCGGGCGTGAGCGTGCCCAGTGCGGCGGTCTTCGCCGATACGTTGGTGGGCGCGTCGTCGCCGGAACCGCAGGCGGCTGTCAGGGACATCAGGACCGTCGCCGCCAGGGCGACGGCGAGGGGGCGAATACGGAACATGGGCTGAGCCCTTCCGTCGCGAGGCGGGGTGGGATTGGGCCCATACGTTAGGGATCACCCCGCCCTGCGTCACTGTTCACTCCGTACGAATGTGTGGCCGAGATTCCGCGCCGCCTTGTACGGTCCGTCCATCCAGTCACGCGCTTGGCGGGAGGACCGACCGTGCTGAGCCCTTCGCTCGCCCAGGAGATCGCCGGGGACACCTCCGCGGTCATCGGCTACAACGTGCTCATCACCGACGCCGATGCCATGGTGATCGGCAGCGGCGACCGCAGCCGCGTGGGCACCTTCCACGAGGCGTCCGTCGAGGTCATGCGCACCAAGGAGGCCGCGACCCACAACGCCTCCCAGGCCCAGTCGCTGCGCGGAGTGCGGCCCGGCGTCACCCTGCCGCTGGTCGCGGGCGGCCAGGCGGTCGGGACCGTCGGCATCACCGGCACACCCGGCCAGGTGCGGCGCTTCGGACTGCTCGTCAAACGCCAGACCGAGATCCTTCTGCGTGAATCGGTCATGCTCCGCTCCCGGTTGCTCGCCGAGCGCGCCGCCGAGAAGCTCCTGGCCGACCTCGCCTCCTACGACCCCGAGGTCATCGAGGCCGACAGCCTCGCCTTCCGGGCCGCCGACCTCGGCTTCGACCTGCGGCTGCGCCGGATCGCGGTGGCCTTCGAGGTGACGACGCCGCCGCGCGCCCCGCGCCGGGACATCGGTCTGGTCCGCTCGGAGATCCTCCGCACGGTCCTGGAGGTCTTCGCCGATCCGCAGGACATCGTCGCCGCGACCGCCCCCGGCCGGGTCGGCGTCCTGCACCGCCTCACCCCCCGGCACACGGTGGACGCCGTCGTCCTCGACTGCCGCCGGGTCGTCGAGGCGATAGCCGCCCAGGACGGGCTTGCCGCCCGCGCGGGCATCGGCGAGCCGGCCACGACCGTGGACGCCCTGCACGACTCCTACCAGGACGCCTGCGAGGCCCTCCGCCTCGGAGTGCGCCGTCAGGACGGCGTGCTCGTCCACTCCATCGGCGACCTACGGGTCCACCAACTCCTCACAGCGGTCGGCCAGCCGGCCCGCGCCCGCCTCCTCGACGCCACGACAGCCCGGCTCCGTACCCAGCCGGACTGGCCGACCCTGCGCGACACGATCACCGCCTGGTGCGAGAGCGGCTACCACCTGGTCCGCACCGCGGCCGCCCTGCACATCCACCGCAACACGGTCGTCTACCGCATGAACAAGATCGAACAGCTCACCGGCCGCCCCCTGCGCGACCACCACACCACCCTCGCCCTCTACCTCGCCTGCCTCACCGACCATCTGACACCTCCGGCGGACTGACGAACGGCTCAGCCGGGAGACGCCCGCAGCCCCTCGAACTCCACCGTCGCGTCCTCGCTGTACGCCCCCACCCGGCCCTGGACGTACGGCAGTTCGGCGTCGGTGAACGCCACCAGCGGCTTCCCGGCCACCGCCACGGACAGCATCGCGCCGTGCTGGACGACCGTCACGTCGTACCACCGGCCGACGGGGTACGGTGTCCGGCCCGTCGCCAGGAAGCGCTGGCCGCCCGGATAGGCGGGGTCGCGCTTGCCCAGCTCCCAGCCGTTCGGCTTGAGGGTGATGTAGTAGAAGTGCTCCGGATCGGTGTACGCCCAGACCAGCCACGGCACTTCCCAGGGGTTCGGCTTGGGGGAGCGCAGCTGCTTCACGGTCCGCATCCGCGCCTCGTACCGCAGGTCCGTGTAGGAGGCGGTGCTCACGACCAGCCCCGCGTGGGTGGTGCCGGGGTCCTCGGCGGCCATGGGGGAGAGCCGGAGCGAGCCGTCGTCTCCGTGGTTGGTGCCCATGCCGTTGAACACCGACAGCCAGCGGCCGTGGGTCGTACCGTCGATCCACGGCTTCGGCGGTGGCGGACCCTCGCCCTGGCACCGGCTGAGGGCGAGCGCGAGGAGTGTGGCCAGCGTGAGTGCCAGTGCCAGCCGGGTGACGGTACGACCCTGGTGTGTCATGCCGTCGAGTACGGTCCGGACGCCGTGAGCCCGACCGGGACGTCGGCGGCGAAGTCCTCGGCCAGCTGGGACAGGATGCGGGCGCTCGCGGTGCCGTCGCCGAACGGGTTGCCCGCGGTCGCCATCCTGCGGTACTCCGCCGGATCGTCGAGGAGTGTGTTCGCCCAGGTCACGATGGACTCCGGGTCCGTGCCGATCAGCCGGGCCGCGCCCGCCTCCACCGCCTCCGCCCGCTCGGTGGTGGTCCGCAGCACCAGGGCGGGCTTGCCCAGGCTCGGAGCCTCCTCCTGGATCCCGCCGGAGTCGGTGAGGACGAGGTCGCACTCGGCGAGCGTGGCCGCGAAGTCCAGGTACCCGAGCGGCTCGACGAGCGAGATGCCCCGCTGCCCCTCCAACTCCGGCAGCAGCACGTCCCGTACGGCCGGGCTCTTGTGCAGCGGCAGCACGATCTCCACGTCCCCGCGCGCCGCGAGCCGGGTCAGCGCCCGGCCCATGCCGCGCATCCGCTCGCCCTGGTTCTCCCGCCGGTGCAGGGTGACCAGGATCCGCTTCGCCGTGCCGGCGAAGGCGGAGGTGCCGGTGCCCTCGGCCAGCACCCACAGCAGGTTGTCGATGACGGTGTTGCCGGTGACGAAGACCTGCTCCTCGGGGATGCCCTCGCCGGTCAGGTGCCGGGCCGCCGCCGGGGTCGGCGCGAAGTGCCAGCGGGCGATGCGCCCGATCAGGCTGCGGTTCAGCTCCTCCGGGAACGGGTTGTCGATGACCCCCGTGCGCAGTCCGGCCTCGACATGGGCGACCGGGATCTTCTCGTAGAAGGCGGCCAGCGCGCCGGCCAGCGCGGTCGTGGTGTCCCCCTGCACCAGGACCAGGTCGGGGCGCTGCTCCCGCATGACCCCGCCGAGCTCGCGCACCAACCGGGCGGTGAGGTCGGACAGTTGCTGCCGCCGGCGCATCACGTCGAGCGCGATCCGTACGTCGACGTACAGCAGGCCGAGCATCTGGTGGAGCATCTCGCGGTGCTGGCCGGTGGTGACGACGATCGGCTCGAACTGTGAACCGGTGGCCATCGCCCGTGCGACCGGGGCCAGTTTGATCGCCTCCGGTCTCGTGCCGAGCACCAGCATGGCGCGTACGGGCACGACGGACGTGTGTGTGGACATGAGTCCCCCTTGGGCGTGCGGCCGCGGCGGCCGCGTGAAGGTGATGAGAGAGATGGAGCGAGGTGAGGACCCGCGCCCGTTCGAAGGGCGCGGCCTGAACGTCCTCGGGTGCGCGCGGACTTCAGGTGCGCGCGGTCTTCAGCCAGGTCCGCTGACCGGTGAGCATCCGCCAGAACCCCCACCAGCCGGCCGCGAACCAGATGTAGCCGTAGAAGACGAAGACATGGGCGAGCAACACCGAGCGCACCAGCCCGAGTTCGCGCTCACGCCGGGCGTACACGAAGCCGTACGCGTAGGCCGTGGTGAACGAGAGCAGATACGGGCCGAGCAGCCACATGGGCGACACGAGCGGGTGGCCGACCTGCACCGAGGCCACGGTGGTGGCGCACACGGCGACGAGGAAGGACAGCGGCAGCAGCGAGGTGAGCAGGATGAGCACCGGGCTGGAGAGGTGGTAGAGCAGGTCGAGCGCGGGCCGGGTCGGCACGTCCCGCAGGATGAGCGGGACCAGTCCGGCCGACTGGAGATGGCCCTGGAACCAGCGGGAGCGCTGGCGGATCAGACGCCTGAGGCTGAGCACGGCCTGCTGGGAGACCGCGGCGGTGGTGCAGTGCATGTTGGTCCAGCCCTTGGCGATCAGCCGGACCCCGAGGTCGAGGTCCTCGGTGAGGCTGTCGCTCCACGGGCCGTCCCCGTCCAGGGTGTTGAGGGCGGCGAGCCGCATGAACTGGCCGTTGCCGCCCATGCCGACGCTGCCGATGAAGCGCCGTGCGCTCTGGAAGACGTCGCCGTAGACGACGAACTCCATGTCCTGCATCCGGGCCAGCAGCCCGAGGCCCCGGTTGTACATCCGGACGCAGACCTGCACCGCGCCGGTGCCCGGGTCGTCGAAGAACGGGTCGACCGACTGCAGGACGTGCGGATCGAGCCGGCCGTCCGCGTCGAGCACGCACACCACCACGTCCCGGGGATCGCGGCCGAGCAGCAGCCCGGACTCCCTGAGATGGCGCACCCCGTCGTTGAGGGCGGCGCCCTTGCCCTTGCGTGCGTTCGGCGGTTCGCGTCGGAGCAACTGGACGACGGCCGGGTCGGCGGCCAGGGCGATGTCCGAGGTGCGGTCGTCCGAGCCGTCGTCGATGACCAGCGCCATGAAGTTGGCGGTGGGCAGCGAGGTGATGCGCGCCAGGCTCTCGGAGAGGACTTTCTCCTCGTTGAGACAGGCCAGGAGGAATATGTAGAAGCGCTCTCTCTTTTCGGTCCTGGAGCGCCTGATTCTCCGCCGGGAGAGTATGAAGAGTGTCGTGTTGTAACAGGCGGCCAGGGCGATCAAGGAGATGCTCGACCACAGGAGCAGTTCAGTGATCATTGCCGCTCCCGGCGTCGGCGCGTGTCCTCAGTGCCTGGCGGCGCAGCCGTGCCCGGGCCAGCAATATGAGAAACGCCGTCAGGCAATAGAACAGAAATCCGGCTCCTGCCGTTGCCTGCAATGCTTTGGCCAATGGTAGCCCCGGAATTGCCTCCGGGACGGTCATCGCCCCTGCCAGAGGCAGCAAAGACCCCAGGGCGGGTCGTCCGTACATTTTCCCCCCACGTTCTGATGCGCGTCCCCAACGCGCGGTGAGGAACGTAGCAGACCTCCGGGGCGGCCCGGCGTGGGATCGAGAAAAAACGACCCTTCCGATCTTGAATTTGACACCCTTCATGGTCGTCATGAAAATCGGTGACTTCGTATCGGTAAAGACCCTGCCAATACCGGCAGGGCGGGGGGATGAATGTGGCACCAATGATTTCTCACAGGAGACGGGGAACGGCGAAGTTCCCGCTGATCCTGCTGCTCGTCGCCGCCGTGCTCGGCGGCACGTTCCTCGCCTGGAACGCCCAGGCGGGCACCACCGCCCCGGGCGGCCACCGGCACGGCCACGAGGCCGTCGGCGGACGGTCCGGGCTCGGCAGCGTCGACCTCAAGGGGTGGGCGAAGGAACAGATCGCCTCGGACAAGGAACGGCGCGCCCAGCCGCGGCCGAAGTCGGCGGCCTCGCCGGCGGCCGCGAAGCCCGCTGCCGCCACCGCGGTCCGCCAGGCCGGCTTCGTCCGCGCGGCCGCGGGCGATCCCACCACCCTCGTGCTCTACGACACCGCAGGTCCCTACGGTCAGCTCGGCGAGTTGTACGCCATGGCCGCGGCCAACCTCGCGGGCCACTTCGGCACGGTGACCGCCAAGCCGGTCCAGCAGTACACCGCCGGCATGATCGGCTCGTACACCGCCGTCATCTACATCGGCTCGACCTACTACTGCTGCGACGTCCCGGACGCCATCCCGGCCGCCTTCTACCAGGACGTCTCCACCAGCACCAAGCCGGTCCTGTGGATGGGTGCCAACATCTGGAACATGGCCAACTCGGTGGGCGTCGCCCAGTTCACCCAGCGCTACGGCTGGGACCCGACCTCCTCGTACTACGAGGACGGCGGCTCCGTCGGAACCGTCACGCAGGTGACGTACAGGAACCAGGCCCTCACCCGGAAGATCCCGGCCGGCCAGGACGGCGGGGTGCTGCGCCCCAACGTCCTCACCGGGCCCGGATATCCCGCGGTCACCCGGCTCGCGGAGGGACTGGACAGCTCCAACGGGCACACCTTCGGCTGGGCGGTCCGCTCGTCGAACCTCACCTACGTCGGCGAGATCCCGTTCGCCTACGTCTCCGAGAGCGACCGCGTCATCGTCGCCGAGGACCTGCTCTTCGACGCCCTGGCACCGGCCACCGCCGAACGCCACCGCGCGATGCTGCGCCTTGAGGACATCAGCCCTGCCTCGGACCCCACCGAACTGCGGACCATGGCGGACTACCTCTACGCGCAGAAGATCCCGTACGGCATCAACGTGATCCCCGTCTACAAGGACCCCAAGGGCACCTACAACAACGGCACCACGCAGACGCTCACCCTGGTGCAGCGCCCGCAGGTCGTCAGCGCCCTCAAGTACATGCTGGCCCGCGGCGCGGTCCTCATGGACCACGGCTACACCCACCAGTACGGCAACGTCGCCAACCCCTACAACGGCGTCACCGGCGACGACTTCGAGTTCTACCGGGCGCACGTCGACACCGCGGACAACGTGGTCTACGACGGCCCGGTCGCCGAGGACTCCGCGCTGTGGGCGCAGGGCCGGGTGACCAGCGCGCTCACCCAGTTCACCCTCGCCGGGCTGCCGAAGCCGACGCTGTGGACCACCCCGCACTACGCGGCCTCCGCCGCCGACTACAAGACGATCGGCGCCAATTTCTCGGCCCGCCTGGAGCGTTCGCTGTACTTCTCCGGCACGCTCAGCGGGAACTCCGCCGGACCCAACTCCTTCATCGGGCAGTTCTTCCCGTACGTGGTGAAGGACGTGTACGGCACCAAGGTGCTGCCGGAGAACATCGGCAACTACGAGCCGGACGCCTTCAACAACCACCCGGCCCGGCTGCCCGCCGACCTCATCGCCTCGGCCAAGGCCAACCTGGCCGTCCGCGACGGGTTCGCGAGCTTCTTCTACCACCCCTACTACCCGACCCAGCCGCTCAAGGACACGGTCGACGGCATCAAGGCCCTCGGCTACACCTTCGTCAGCCCCACGAGCCTGTGAGGGCACGGCATCCCAGGAGGGGGACCGTCACCGCGGTGGTGGCGGTCCTCCTCGCCGTCGTCTCCGGCTGCGCCACCACCGACGGCGAGAGCGGGTCCCCGGACACCGGCAAGGACGGCCGGGCGACCCTGCGCGGCATCACCCTGCCCGCCTGGAACCGCACCGACTACGACAGCCCGGCCGCCGCCCGCTATCTGCGCGACATCAGGGCCACCGGCGCCCAGTGGATCACCCTCACCCCGACCTGGTACCAGAACCGCGTCACCGACACCTCGATGCACCGCACCGAGGAGACGGCCAGTGACGCGAGCATGCGCCGGATCACGGCCCGCGCCCACGCCCTCGGCCTCAAGGTGATGATCAAGCCGCACGTCGACCTGCCCGGCGACGAGGACCGCGCCGAGATCCGACCGCGGGACCGGGGCGAGTGGTTCACCGCGTACCGGCGTTTCATCACCCACTACGCGGCTCTCGCCGCCGACACGGGTGTCGAGCAGTTCGCGGTGGGTACCGAACTCGCCGGTGTCTCAGGGGACGTGACGGCCTGGCGGAAGGTCGTCGAGGCGGTCCGCGACCGCTACGACGGCCCGCTCACCTACGCGGCCAACTATGACGAGTACCGCAAGGTCCGCTTCTGGAAGGACCTCGACGTCATCGGCATCGACGCCTACTGGCCGCTCTCGGAGGCACCCACCGAGGACACCGCCGTACTGCGCCGCGCCTGGAAGCCGATCCGGGAGGAACTCGCCGCGTTCTCCCACGAGCAGGGCCGGCGCGTCCTGTTCACCGAGGCCGGCTACGTCAGCCAGCGCGGGGCCACGACCGCGCCGTACTCCTGGACCGTCAGCGGCCGCCCCGCCCCCGACGAACAGGCCGCCGCCTACCGGGCGTTGCTGGACTCCTTCACCGGCCGCGACTGGTGGGCAGGGGTCTGCTGGTGGATGTGGGACGACTGGCCCGACAGCGGCGAGACCCCGGCCCGGCTGGCCTACACCCCGCACGGCAAGCCCGCGGAGGGGGTGCTGCGAGAGAAGTGGGGCGCTGCCCGGGGCACCGAGTAGGCCTCCCCTGTGCGAGGGGGGTTGTAAAGGCAGGGGGAACTGTGGGCGTGGGCGGGGTAGTTGGGTACGGGGTCCCGTTGCTGAGCCGCTCCGTCGAACTGGACCGGTTCGACGTGCCGCTCGACCGCGCGGCAGGCGAGGTGCGCGGCATGGGGCGGTCAGCACCTGCTGTGCCACCACGCCAACTCGGGCTCTGCCAGCGGCTCGTGATGCGTTCGGCGGAGAAGTACTTCGTCCAGGCGTTCCACCCGCACCCGGAGTTCGCCGGAGGCTCTTGGCGGGAGCATGGCCAGGGCGTCCTGCAGGTTGTCCCGGGCCCACCCCTCGCCGCAGCACGGGCAGGTGAACTCGACCTCCCACTGCCGCCACCGGCGCTTGGTGCCGTGGACGCGAACCCACCAGACACTCAGCGCAACTGCCACGATGCCCGGAGACAAGCGCTCCCGTTCCAGCACACGGATGGCGGTATTCGCCGCTCCCGACAGACCTGGGACATCGCGATACCGCACCCAAGGTGTTCCCCGGCCGCGTTCCCGCGACCGAAGTGCAGCTGGTGTTCTACGCGGCACGGCCCCTTCGAATGCACATCATGGAGGGCATCCTTCCACAGCCCAAGATCGGGCGGACGGAGCCTGGTTGGGCCAGGAAGCCCGCGTTCACAGCGCGACGCCCGTCTCCTTGGCCAGCGCCTCCAGGAGGCGGTCCTGGAACGCCTCGTCGTGGACCGCGTCGTGGGGCTGCAACCGCTCGCCGTGGTACCAGTACCCGCCGGTGGTCCGGGCCAGGGGTTCGTCGCTGGAGGCGAGCCACTCCTGGGTCCGATGGCCGAGTTCGAGATCGTCCGGTGCGCTGGGCCCGCCCATTCTGGTCGGGACCCATCCCGGATCGACGGCGTTGCTGAAAACATCCGGGCGCAGCCGAGTCACCGCTGCCATGAGCGTCGTGACGAACAGCTTGCTGTCGGCGTAAGAGCCCGCGCGCCTGCCCCGCCAGTCGACCCCGTCGAGCGAGGGCTGTCCGCCGAAATGCGAGCTGCTGCTCAGGTACACCAGCCGACGAGGGCCGCGGACCAGGGCCGTCAGCAGGTACGGCGCGATGATGTTGACCGGCATGACGGCGGGGCCGCTCCAGACGCCGGCGTTGTGGATGACCGAGTCGAGCGGCTCCGCGTCGTTCAGCTCGGCGGCGACGGACCGTACGGCGTCGGGTCGGGTGAAGTCACCCACGACTACATGGGCCCCACGGGCGATCAGCGGGGCGAGGCCCGCGACGCGCTGCTGACTTCGGGCGTGCACCACGACGTCGTGTCCTTCGGACAGCAGCGCATCCGCGGCGGCACGTCCCAGACCGTCGGCCGAGCCGGTCACCAGAATCCGGCTCACAGCCACCCCGTCCGTCCTTCTCGCCGACTGATGTGCACGGGAGTGTTTCCTTCCGCTCGTGTCGCAGAGCCTGGGCGGGTTCGCGCTCGGTGATCTTCAGCCCGGTGCTGAGGAAATTCTCCCTCAGCACCGGCAGAAACGGGCCGTCGCCGGTCAGGAGGTGCGCCAGACGCCACGGCGCGGCGCAAGGACCGGCGGTCGAACGCCCCTCGGCGGCAAGATCGTCTTGCCGCCTCTCGCCTAGGGGGTGCGGGCCGGTAACCAGGACCCACGCGCGGGGTCGCCAGCTGCGCGCGGGCATGACCGAGATCATCGGGCACAGCTCCATCGCAGATCAGCCCCCGGCGTCATCGCCTTCATGGCCGACCGCGCCGCCCACCCCCGGCCGGCTCGGACTGTCCCTCACCCGCCACGCCTGAACTACGCGTCCACGCCGGCGGCATCGAGGGATCGACAGTGTGGGCGTGCCGAGCTCACCTCATTCCGCGCCCGACTTTCCGGTGCGCTCAGCGCCAGCCCAGCTCCGGAGCGACGTGGGTCAGGATGCTCTCGATCACATGGGCGTTGTAGGCGACTCCGAGCTGGTTCGGCACGGTGAGGAGCAGCGTGTCGGCGGCGGCGACCGCTTCGTCGTCGGCGAGCTGCTTGACCAGCACGTCGGGTTCCGCGGCGTACGAGCGGCCGAAGATCGCGCGGGTGTTGGCGTCGATGTAGCCGATCTGGTCCTTGGAGTTACCCTCACGGCCGAAGTAGGCGCGGTCACGGTCGTCGACCAGTGCGAAGATGCTGCGGCTGACCGACACTCTCGGCTCGCGAGCGTGCCCGGCCTCCCGCCAGGCCTGACGGTAGGCCTCGATCTGCTTGCGCTGCTGGACGTGCAGCGGTTCGCCGCTCTCGTCGTCCTTGAGGGTCGAGCTCTGCAGGTTCATCCCGAGCGTGGCCGCCCACGCCGCGGTGGCGTTCGAGCTGGATCCCCACCAGATACGGTCCCTGAGGCCCTCGGAGTGCGGCTCGATGCGCAGCAGCCCCGGCGGGTTGGAGAACATCGGATTCGGGTTGGGCTGCGCGAATCCCTCGCCCGTCAGCACGTCGAGGAACCGCTCGGTGTGGGCGCGTGCCATGTCGGCGTCGGTGGCCCCGTCTGCGGGCAGGTGCCCGAAGTGGCGCCAGCCGTCGATGACCTGCTCCGGGGATCCCCGGCTGATGCCGAGCTGGAGTCGGCCCCCGGAGATCAGGTCCGCGGCGCCGGCGTCCTCGGCCATGTACAGCGGGTTCTCGTAGCGCATGTCGATCACGCCGGTGCCGATCTCGATCCGGCTGGTACGCGCGCCGATGGCTGCGAGCAGCGGGAACGGCGAGGCGTGCTGCCGCGCGAAGTGATGGACCCGGAAGTAGGCGCCGTCGGCGCCCAGCTCCTCCGCGGCGACCGCGAGGTCGATCGCCTGGAGAAGGGAATCCGCCGCGGAGCGCGTCTGCGAATGCGGCGACGGCGTCCAGTGTCCGAAAGACAGGAACCCGATCTTTTTCATACCGCATTCAACAATCAAGGTCGGTGTTCATTCCCCGCAGAACGCGTCATCTCGAAGACGCCGATCAAGAGGCGACTGGTTGTTCGATGACGGCCCGACGTGAGTCTCCTTCGCAGGATGGATTTCTGACGAAGCGTAGGCATGGCAGGTGCATGACGTACGGGGGTTCGGAGGCATACCATCGCAAGGCCCCGGAGGGGCGGTCGACGGTGCGTCCGGCCCCGCCGGACCATCAGTGCCGCTCCTTCGCGTACCCGGCCCCGCCGGGGCCGGAATCCCCCCACGGATGAAGGAGCAGCAATGCCCCTCGGCACATGGCTCAAGGCAGGCACCTCCGCCGCGGCGCTCGTTCTCGCCATGGCGACCGCCGCGACCGCCGCCCCTGCGAGTGAACCGACCACCGCCCTGGCGGCAGCGGTGACCCTTCGCTACGACGACACTCGCGCCGGAGGCTGGGAGACCGCGATCGCGGCCGGAGTCGCCTCGTGGAACGCGAACGTGAGCAACGTCAGACTGGTGGAAGCGGCACCCGGCACCGGTGCCGAAATCGTGATCGTCGCCACCACGGGCTGGCCGCAGGCCACCCTCGGCCCAGTTCGTCCGGGCCGGCAGGTCCGCGTCGAACTCGGCAGCCAGGCCGTGAGCCAGGGTTACGACAAGACCCGGATCGCCGCCCACGAACTGGGTCACAGCCTCGGTCTGCCGGACACCAAACCCGGCCCCTGCTCACAACTGATGTCGGGGTCCAGCGCCGGCACGGCCTGCACCAACGCCGTACCCGACGCGACTGAGCGGTCCCGTGTGCAGTCCGCCTACGCAAGCAGCGTCGCCGCGCTCATCCCCACGGACGGCCGTAACCTCATCGACGCACCCTGAGCGCAGGGCCCCACGGGCGTCCGCGACGCGGAGAAGCGACCCCATACCGCGCATCAGGCCGCGACGAGTTCCTGCTCCCGGTCCGGCGTCTTGACCTCGCGCTTCTTGTTCGGTAGCGACAGCCGGAAGACCTTGCGCCACGCGGAGAACACCTGCTTGGGCAGCGGCCCGGTGACGTACTCCAGCTCGTACTTCTCGAACAGCGCGCGCACCTTCACCGCGACCTCGGCGTACCGGTTGCTCGGCAGGTCCGGGAACAGGTGGTGCTCGATCTGGTGCGAGAGGTTGCCGGTCATGAAGTGCATGGCCTTGCTGCCGCTGATGTTCGCCGAGCCCATCATCTGGCGCAGGTACCACTGGCCGCGCGTCTCGCCCTTGATCGACCGGCGCTCGAAGACCTGTACGCCCTCGGGGAAGTGCCCGCACATGATCACCGAGTGGGACCAGATGTTGCGGACCAGGTTCGCGGTGAACGTGGCGGCGAGCGTGGGCAGGAACGACGGGCCCGACAGCAGCGGGTGGATCACGTAGTCCTTGAGTACCTGCTTGCGGATCTTGCGGCCGACAGCCCTGGCCCGCGCGCGGAACTCCGGGTTGTTGCGGCGGTGCTTGCGCAGGTTCTTGCCGAGTTCCAGGTCGTACGCCGCGATGCCGTACTCGAAGAAGCAGGCGTTGATGAAGTTCCACAGCGGCTGGCCGAGGTGGAACGGGTACCACCTCTGGTCCTCGTCGACGCGCATGATGCCGTAGCCGAGGTCGTTGTCCTTGCCGATCACGTTCGTGTAGGTGTGGTGCAGCTCGTTGTGCGAGTGCTTCCACTGGTCGGCCGGTGAGACGTGGTCCCACTCCCAGGTGGTGGAGTGGATCTTCGGGTCGCGCATCCAGTCCCACTGGCCGTGCAGGATGTTGTGGCCGATCTCCATGTTGTCCATGATCTTCGCCACGGACAGCCCGGCGGTACCGACCAGCCACGCGGGCGGGAAGAGCGAGAACAGCAGCACGGCCCTGCTGGCCAGCTCGAGCTTGCGCTGCGCGCCGATGACCTTGCGGATGTAGGCGGCGTCCTTCTCGCCGCGGTCGGCGATCACCTCGTCGCGGATCGCGTCCAGCTCGCGGCCCAGCTCCTCGATCTGCTCCGCGGTCAGGTGGGCGGTGGGGTCGATAGCGGTCAAGGGGTTCCTACCGTTCGATGTCGCAGGGGCCCGCCGCGGCGGACACGCAGGTCTGGATGAGGACGCCCGGCTCGGCCTCGGTGAGCTCGCCGGTGCGCAGGTCGCGGACGGCGCCCGCCTTGAGTGGAGTGGCACAGCCGAAGCAGATGCCCATACGGCAGCCGGAGGGCATGAGCACGCCGGCCTCCTCGCCGACGTCCAGCAACGGCGTGGCGCCGTCCGCGTCCACACTCTTGCCGGTGGTGCTGAACGTGACCTCGCCGCCGTCACCGGTGGCGACGACACTGGGGCGGAAGCGTTCGGTGTGCAGGCGCTCCGGGACGCCGTGCTCGCTCCAGTGCTTCTCGGCGGCGTCGAGCAGACCCGCGGGCCCGCAGGCCCAGGTCTCGCGCTCGGCCCAGTCGGGCACGAGCGCGTCGAGACGGGCGATGTCGAGCACGCCGTCCGTGTCGGTGTGCACCTCGGTGAGCCGCAGCTTCTTGGCCGCGACCAGGTCGTGCAGCTCGCTGCGGAAGATCACATCGCGCGGCTGGGGCGCGGAGTGGACCATGACGACGTCGTCGAACTCGGTGTCGCGCAGCATGCCCATCACGGGCGTGATGCCGCTTCCGGCCGTCAGGTAGAGCACCTTGGCGGGCTTGGCCCGCGGCAGCACGAAGTCACCGGTCGCCTGGTCGAGCTGGATCAGCGTGCCGGGTTTCGCCCTGCGGACCAGGTGGTTGCTGACCTTGCCGTCGGGGATCGCCTTCACGGTGATCGTGACGCGCCCGTCCCGGCGGTTCGTCGGCGAGGTGAGGGAGTAGGCACGCCACAGGCGCACCCCGTCGACGTCGACCCCGACCCGCACGTACTGACCGGCCGTGTGGCCGCGCCAGCCCCGCCCCGGTCTGATCACGAGGGTCGCGGCGTCATCCGTCTCGGGGCGCACGGCCTCGATGCGTCCCCGCAGGTCGGCGCCCGCGCGCAGCGGACTGACCAGGTCGAGGTAGTCCGACGGCAGCAGTGGCGTCGTGACCATCTCCAGCAGTTTCCACGCCCTGCTGCGCAGGGCTGTACTCGTCATGACTCCAGCTTGCTGCGCCGCAGGGCGTAAAGTCCTGACCGCAGGATGTGAATCTGGTCGGTCGAATTGTTCGCAGGGAACAGAGACGTGAGCCATGCAATCCGGAGGGCCAGCGAACTGGCCCTGGATGAGACGACGGTCACCGTGCTGAGGGCGGCGCTGACGACCACCGCCGATGAGGTCGTCCAGGCGATCATCGACGAGGTCCCTCCGTACACCAACGCCCTGTCGGGCCACATGGGCGCCACCATCCGCCGGGCCGTCCGCACCGCCCTGGGGCACTACCTGGACCTCGCGAGCGGGAACGCCGCAGGCGGCGACGCCGGTGACGCGGCCTACGAACTGGGCCGCGGCGAGGTACGCGACGGCCGTTCGATGGACGCCCTGCTCAGCGCCTACCGCGTCGGCGCCCGCGTGGCCTGGCGCTGCCTGGCGGCCGGCGCCGTACCCGCGGGCCTGCCCGCCTCCGAGGTCGCCAAGTTCGCCGAGCTGACCTTCGCCTACATCGACGAGCTCTCCGCCGCGAGCGCGGCGGGCCACGCCGACGAACTGGCCGCCCGGGGCCGGGCCCACGAGCGCCATCTGGAACAGCTGGCCCGCGACCTGCTCGCCGGCGCGAGCCCGGACGTGCTGCTGGTCTCCGCCCAACGGGCCGGGTGGCAGGCTCCGGTTTCACTGACCGCGGTCCTGCTGCCCGCCGGCCAGGCCCGGCCAGCCCACCGCACGCTCGACCCCAGCACCCTCGTCCTCGACGATCTGCCCGACGCCACCGGTGTGCTCCTCGTCCCGGACGCCGACCGGTCACACCTCCTGCGGCAGCTGACCGACCGGACCGCCGTGGTCGGCCCGGCCCGGCCGTGGACCCGTGCGTCCGCCTCGTACGCACGGGCCGCACGCGCGCGCTCCCTCTCCTCCGACATCCGCGACACCGAGGACCACCTGCCCGAGCTGGTGCTGAGCGCCGACGCCGACGCGTTCGCGGACCTTCGGGCCCGCGCCCTCGCACCGCTGCGGACCCTGCCCGCCGCGACCGCACGGCGGCTGGAGGAGACGCTCAGGGAGTGGCTGCTGCACCAGGGCAGGCGCGAGGAGGTGGCGGCGGCGCTGTTCGTCCATCCCCAGACCGTCCGGTACCGGATGGCGCAGCTGCGGGAGCTGTTCCCGGATCTCGCATCGCCGCACCGGGTCCTTGAACTGACGCTGGCGGTCGGTCTTCGGGCCGACTGACGCGTACGCCGATCGACCGCGACCGCGAGCCCCCTGCTGCGTCGATGACGGCGACCGGCTCACGACAAGGGCGGCAGTTCACCGCCGGAACTCCCGTCGCTCAGCGACTCCTTGACGGCGCGCAGGAAGGACCGCCGCTCCACCAGCTGCGCGCCCCGCGCCTCGGCCAAGGGCTCGGGCCGGTGCCCGAAGCCGGCGGGGAGGGCCGGCAGGCCCAGCGCGGTGAAGGCTTCGTCGAGGTGGTCGCGTGGATCTCCGGTGCCGCGCAACGCGGCTGCCAGGGGCCGGGGGTCCGGCTTCCCGTAGGCCGTCGTCAGCGCGGATGCGCGCTCCGCCGCCTCCTGCTGCGTCGGCATCTCGGCGGGGTCCTCCCACCACACGTGGGCAGTCACCTGCCGGCCGTCGCGGTAGAGCCGGAGTGTGTAGTCGGCTCCCTCCTTGGCCGCGACCAGGACCGGCCATTTCTCGCCCCGGCTGAACGTGGTCGCCAGGCGCGCCAGTCCGCCTTCCCCGAGCAGCGTGGTCCGCATGCCCTTGCGCCGCCCGGGCGGGTCGGCCGAGGGCGCCGTCTCGACGAACGTGCCGCCTCCGGCCGCGGGCGCGAGACGCAGGGTCGTGCCGGTGATCAGAACGGCCTCGCGGACTGCGCTCAGCGGCGCACCGGCGTGAGCGATGGCCGGGGCGGCGGCGGGAGTCGTGGTGCCGGTCGACGGGTCCACCGGCCCCGACGGGCCGACCGCAGCCGGCCCGGGCACGGAGCCGCCGAAGTACGGCGTCCGGCGGGCGACATGGGCGCGCACTCCCTGGCGTATCAGCAGGAACGTCTCCCGGGGATCGCCCAGGTAGGCCCACGGGAACGTGCGCGCGTCGGTACCGATGAGCCGGAACATCTCCAGTGCCTCGGGCTCACGGTCGGAGCGGATCAGCGCGAGCGCGAGGTGATTACGGAAGTCCGCCGCCCGCGGGTCACCCGGCTCGAACCGCGCCGACAGTTCCCGTCCCGCCTCGACGAGGCCCTCGATCCGGGACCAGGCCACCGGCCCCTTCCCGATCCCCGCCTCGTGCTCCAGCGCGTACTCGGTGACCGCGTGCAGGGGCAGACCGCGCAGCGGGGACCCCTCGGGGGCTGCGGCGGCGGCCGACTCGGCGAACGCGAACATCTCCTCGTGCGAGCCGTACCACTTCTGCGCCAGGTACTGCACCGCCCGGGCATGCAGTCCCAGGTGATGCGGATCCGCCGCGCGGCCCCGAGCCAGGTATTCCTCGAACACGTCGCGCGCGGCACCGACTCCCATGGCGTGCGCGATGAGCACCCGCCAGGGGACAGGGTCCCCGGGGTTGAGATCGGCGGCCGTACTCAGGACCGGTCTCGCGTCGTGCAGGACGGTGTGGAACGCCTGGAACTGCTCCCGCGACACATGCCGGGCACGCGCGGCGGTACGGATCTCCCAGGCGCGGTCGATCTCCAACTCGGCGGAGACCAGGGCGGCGTCGGGGTCGCCGGGGCGCATACGCCGCCACTCGTCGAACCATCCGGTGTGGTGCAGGGCGAGTTCGGCGAGTCCCGCGCTGCAGCGGCCCCTTCGCTCCCAGTCCGCCTCGGCGCGCGTCCGCGCCAGCAACTCCGCTGCCGGCTCCCAGTCTCCCGAGCGCGCCGCGGACAGCGCGGCCCGCAGACCGGCATCCGGCGCGTCCACCTCCACCGCCCCGTCCGGCGGCAGCCCGTCACCGGTCGCCGCGAAGTGCCGCAGCATTCTGGGCAGCGTGAAAACGCCGGGCATCCTGCCCACAACCAGCCCCTCCCCAACGGCTCCCCAGCCGCCCACAGTCGATCACCGACGAGCGCACACCCTATCGAGCCGGAGAGCGACCGCTTCCCGACACCTCCGGGGTCACTCGTCCGCGCCCCCGAGAACCGCCGCCGTCTCCCGCACGGTCGGGTGCCGGTACAGCTCCCGCAGCCGTAGGGACGGCAGACCGCGGGCGCGCAGGGCGGCGCCGATGACGGCGGCCGGGGACGGCCGCCTCCGTCGGAACCTTCCATCTGCCCGATCTGGGGGAGGGGTTGGCCGAGGCCGAACTGGTGGAGTGGCTGGTCGCCGTGGGCGATGAGATCGCGCACGACCAGAGCATCGCGGAAGTGGAGACCGCCAAGTCCCTCGTGAGCCTGCCGAGTCCCTACGCCGGGACCGTGACGGCCCTGCACTGCGCCTCCGGCGAGATCGTGAGGGTGGGCGCCCCACTGCTGTCGGTGTCCCGGGAAGCGCCGGAACCCGTGGGCGGCTCGGGCGCGGTCCTCACCGGATACGGGACAGGCGCGGGGCCCGGTCTCGGGAGGACCGCGACACCGGGTTCTCGCCGCAGTACGGCCGTGAACGGGAACCACCCGGCAGCGGAAGCGCCCCACCTGGACACCCGTACGCCTCTGGACGCCACCGCCGAGAAGTTCGTCCGCGCGCACCGCGACATACCCGCCGTCACCATTTGGGCCGACGCCGACGCCACCGGCCTGCTCGCCGCCCGCACGGCCCGGGACACGGGCGTACTGCCCCTGCTGGCCCGGGCCTGCCTCGGCGCCCTGGCCGCGTTCCCGGCATTGAACGCCAGGGTGGACGCCGCTCGCGGGGAGCTCGTCCGCATGCCGCGGGTCCACCTCGGCTTCGCCGCACAGACGGATCACGGCCTGGTCGTCCCCGTGCTACGGGACGCCGACCGGTTGCCGTTCGACGACCTCGTGGACGAATTGCGCCGACTGACCGACATCGCCCGGCGCGGCCCGCTCCCCGCCGAACACACCACCGGCGGCACCTTCACCCTCAACAACTACGGGGTCCTCGGCGTCGACGGCGCCACCCCGCTCCTCAACCACCCCCAGACGGCCATGCTCGGCGTCGGCCGGATCCTGGACCGCCCCTGGGCGGTGAACGGCCGCGTGGAGGTACGCAAGGTCATCCACCTGTCCCTGACCTTCGACCACCGCGTCTGCGACGGCGGCAGCGCGGCCGGATTCCTCCGCCATGTCATCGACGAGATCACCTCCGGCCGCCGCGGTGGTGAAGCCGAGGAGGGCTCGAGCGTGTCGTCAGCGTTGATCGGGGGTCCCTGACCTCTGACCGCTCTCAGACCATCAGCAGGAATCCGGCTTTACCGCCCTTTCAAGCCGCCAGCCTGTTGAACTTGCGGATCTGCTGGTCGAAGACCCGGGTGGGGGCGATGCGGCGCAGCAGGCTCAGGCGCCGGGCGAACGGGCCGGCGGTGGAGCGCAGCCGCGGCTTGTGTGCGGTGGCCGCCGTGACGATGGCCCGGGCCACGACAGCGGGGGCGTCGCCGCCGGTGACCGCCTGCGCAACCGCTTGGTCGACGACACGCCGCTGTCGCGCGTAGGCCGGCAGCGGCGTGTCGGGCTTTACGAGGTTGCCCTCGAACGCGGTGTTGGTCCCGCCCGGCTGGACGAGCAGGACCCGCACGCCGAACTCACGGACCTCGTGGTCCACGGACTCGGAATAGCCCTCGACCGCGTGCTTGGACGCGATGTACGCGGACATGTACGGCTGAGGGATGAAGCCGTAGATCGACGACAGGTTGATGATGCGACCACCGCCCTGCGCGCGCATGTGGGGCAGGACGGCCTTCGTCATGCGGACGACGCCGAAGACGTTGATGTCGAAGACGTGCTGGTGCTGCGCCAGGGAGCTTTCCTCGGTGGCGCCCGACGAACCGATCCCGGCGTTGTTGACCAGGACGTCGATCCGGCCGAACCGATCGACGACCTGCTGGACGAGCGTGGCGACCGAGGCGTCACTGCTCACGTCGAGGTCGAGGAAGGTCACGCCGTCGCGAGGGGCGACCTTCGAGGTGTTCCGGCTGGTTCCGATCACCTCGAAACCCGCTTCGACAAGGGCGAGGGCCGTGGCCTCTCCGATGCCGGAGGACGCGCCTGTCACGAGTGCTACAGGTCGTTTCGTGGCCATCATGAGCTCCTGGGGGTTTGATCAAGCGCACAACGACGTGCGGCTTTCGCTGAGTTCTGGTCGGCGGGGACCCGGAAGGAAGCCGGCGCCTCACCTCATCTGTACGACGACCTTTCCGGCCTTCGCACGTCCGGCCGCGACGTACTCCAGTGCTTCCGGAGTCGATTCGAAGGGGAAGACGGCGTCGATGACGGGCCGGATCTCCCCGGCGTCGATCAGCGCGGTGAACTCGCGCAGTTGGTCGCCGTCGGCCTTCATGAACAGAAACGAATACGTGACGCCGCGTCGCCGGGCGCGCCGTCGGATCGGGAAGCTCAGCGCCGACATCGCCAGCCGGATGAGCGGATTCGCACCCAGCTCCCTGCCGAAAGCGGCGTCGGGAGGGCCCGCGACGCTGATGACCTTTCCGCCTGGCCTGAGCACGTCGAGTGATTTCTTCAGGGTCTCGCCACCGAGCGCGTCGAGGACCACGTCGTAGTCGTGCAGGACCGTCTCGAACGCCTGCGTCTTGTAGTCGACGACGACGTCCGCGCCCAGACTCTTCACCACGTCGACGTTGCCCGTGCTCGTGGTGGTGGCCACCTGCGCACCCAGCTGTTTCGCCAGCTGGATGGCGATCGTGCCCAGGCCGCCCGAGCCGGCATGGATGAGGACCTTCTGGCCCGGCTGGACGCGGGCTCGCTCGACCAGCACCTGCCACGAGGTCAGGGCGACCAGAGGAAGGGACGCGGCCTCCTCCATGCTCAGCGTGGCCGGCTTGATCGCCAGGTCGTCCTGGTGCACCGCGATGAACTCGGCGAACGTGCCGATGCGGTCCTTGCCGGGCCGTGCGTAGACCTCGTCGCCCACGGCGAACCGCGTGACGGCCGCGCCCACCCTTACGACGGTCCCGGCCAGGTCGTTGCCCAGGATGAGCGGGAGGCGGTACGGCAGGACCGCCTTCATCTTCCCGGCCCGGATCATCAGGTCGAGCGGGTTGACGCTCGCGGCACGAACTCGGACCAGTACGTCGTTCGCGCCCACCTCCGGGTCCGGCACCTCACCGACACGCAGGCCGCCCCGGCTGCCGTAGCGGTCGACCAGGAAGGCCCTCATCGGCTTCTCCGTTTCTTTCCGCAGGCGGACCCAGGGGGCGTCGCCGAGCCATTGAATTACGACCGTAATGCTAAAGGGGTGGGCCGATGGATCGCAACTCGGTCCATTCCTCGGCAAGTGAGTGCGCCGGCGGTGGACGCGCGAGGGAACCTCGCGGCGCGGCCGCTTGTGGACGGTCGGCCCCCTGGGTTCCGTGGCGGTCCGTGGGCCGGTTCCACTTGGGAGGCGGGCGGCGTGGCCGTCCGGCGGTGTTCGTCAGCTCGCGGTTGCGGCGCACCCGGGCTCGGCGACGCCCAGCAGCGCGAGGGCGTTCTGGACACCCTGATCGAGGACTCTGTCGGCAAGTTGCCGGTCGGTGAGGGCTCGGGAGAGCTGTAGCGTCCCGGCCATCATGGCGTAGGCCGTGAGCGTCATCGTGCGCACCGACAGCGGGTCGTCGGGTGCGAGGCGGGCGGCGATGCCGTCGGCGACGGTCAGCACCCCCTCCGTGTAAGCCTGCCTGGTCGCGTCCGGGCAGCGCCCGATCTCGTCGAGCAGGGCGGCGGAGGGGCAGCCCTCGTCGCGAGTGTCCCGATGTGTGGGGGACAGGTACCACCGCACGATCTGTTCGATTCCGGCACGACCGGGAGCCACCTGGGTGGCGACGCTCGCATTCTGGGTCTGCAACTGGTCGGTGACGGCGGTGGCCACGAGCTCGTCCTTGGAAGCGAAGTGGGTGTAGAAGGCGCCGTTGGTCAGGCCTGCGTCCTTCATCAGCGTCGAGACGCCTGATCCGTCGATGCCGTCCCGCTTGAACCGGCGGCCGGCCGCCTCGATGATCCGCTGTCTCGTCGCCTGCTTGTGCTCGTTCCCGTATCGCACGAGATGTTTCCTCGCTCTCCGGACGGGCCTGTGCATGGTCGCCGCAGGGACTTGCCCGGCCCCTTGTGTCGATCCTATTGTCTTACGAACGTAATCTAATCGCTCGTGCGGTTGTCGCCTCCTTCACCAGGGCTCTCCTGCCGGCACTTCCGAACGCCTCGCGATCTTCGGGGTGTCGCTCGAGCAGGCATCCGCACTCTCACGCACCCGCCACCAAGAAGGGGAACAGCATGAGCACGTATCTGGCAGACAAGGCCGAGGACCTCACCGTCGAGGGCCCCTCCGCGCGCTTCACCTACCGGCGGACAGGTCCGCAGGGTGGTGTCCCGCTGGTCCTGCTGAACCGCTTCCGCGGCACCATCGACTGGTGGGACCCGGAGTTCCTGGACTACCTGGCCGCCGACCACGATGTGATCGTTTTCGACAACGTCGGGGTCGGTTACAGCAGCGGCGAACCGCACGACTCACTGGAGGGGTTCGCGCAGGGCGCCATCGAGTTCATCGACGCACTCGGCCTCTCGCAGGTCGACCTGCTGGGCTGGTCCCTGGGTGGCATCGTGGCCCAGCGCGTGGCCGTGCGCCGCCCCGAACTGGTCCGCAAGCTCGTCGTGGCAGGCAGTGGTCCGGCCGGCTGGGTGCCCGGGGCGCCGCCCTTCAGCGAGAGGGTCCTGGGCATCATGGCCAAGTCCGATCCGGACCTGGAGGACATGCTGTACCTCTTCTATCCCGAGACGGACGCGGCCCGTGCCGCCGGAAAGGAGCACTTCGAACACGTCGCGACCCGTCTCGCCGCCGGCGGTCCCGCGGTCTCCGAAGCGGCCGCACAGGGCATGCTCGCCGCGGCCGGCCAACTCCTGACGGCTCCCTTCGACGAGGTGCGGGCGGAACTCGAGGCCATCAAGCAGCCCGTCCTCTACGCCAACGGCCTGAACGACGTGATGATCCCCGCCCACAACTCCTACGTCGCGGCCCAGCACCTCGACCACGTCACCCTGGTCCTCTACAGCGGCGCCGGCCACGCGTTCCTCTTCCAGTACGCCAAGGCCTTCACCACCCAGGTGGCGGCCTTCCTCTCCGCCTGATCGCGGCAGCCCGGCCGCCGACCCCGAGGAGGGAGGTGGCGGGCCGGTGGGGCTTCGGGGGTGTCGCCGTCCCGATGCTCGGTCGTGGATTCCCTCCGCGTTCGCCCTGCCTGCTTGCGCTTGATGGAATTACGGTCATACTTTAATCGTCGATGTGACCCCCATGGAACTGCGGGCACCCCCCAACCCGAAGGACACGACCATGAACGACGCACAACATGTACGAGGCGGCGTGGTGACCTCGTACCAGAACGCGCCGACCCGCACCCTCACTGTCGGGGGAGTGACCTACGCCTACCGTGACCTCGGTCCCAGGACCGGCGTTCCGGTGGTCTTCATCACCCACCTCGCCGCGGTCCTGGACAACTGGGACCCCCGCGTCGTGGACGGCGTCGCCGCCGAGCACCGGGTCATCACCTTCGACAACAGGGGTGTCGGTGCCAGTACCGGATCGACGCCGAAGACCATCCAGGAAATGGCGAAGGACGCCGTCACCTTCATCCGGGCCCTCGGACTCGACCGCGTCGACATCCTCAGCTTCTCGATGGGCGGCATGATCGCCCAGGTGATCGTGCAGACCGATCCGGAACTCGTCCGCAAGCTCATCCTCACCGGCACCGGTCCGGCGGGCGGCGAGGACATCAAGAACGTGACGAGGGTGTCGCATCTCGACACCCTCCGGGCGTTGTTCACCCTTCAGGACCCGAAGCAGTTCCTGTTCTTCACGCGCACCGCCAACGGGCGGAGAGCCGGAAAGGAGTTCCTGGCCCGTCTGAAGGAGCGCACGGAAGGCCGGGACAAGGCGATCTCCCTCGCCGCGTACGGCGCGCAGCTCAAGGCCATTCACCGCTGGGGCCTGGAGCGGCCGCATGACCTGTCCGGCGTCCAGCAGCCCGTGCTCGTCGCCAACGGCGACAACGACAGGATGGTGCCGACGCCGAACTCGGTCGATCTGGCGCGGCGACTGCCGAACGCCGAGCTGGTGATCTACCCGGATGCCGGCCACGGCGGCATCTTCCAGTTCCACGGGCAGTTCGTGGCGAAAGCCCTCGAGTTCCTCGAGCGCTCGGACAGCGCCTGAGCGGACGCGCTCCCTGCTGGGCGGCGATGTCCTCCAGGGCCGTGCCGTGCGGTGCCGCTGCGGCCGTCCAGGGGGCGGAGCATCTACCGGGCGATCGTGACTCCGGCAGCCATTGACTGCCGTATCAGCGCATGAACGCGAGCGCGTTCTCGATTCCCCGTGCGAGGACCTCGTCGGCGGATCCCTGGTCGGAGAGCGCGCGGGACAGCTGCAACGTTCCCACCATCATGGCGAACAGCCCGATGGCCTTACCGCGAGCGGATTGCGGATCGTCGGGTGCCAGCCGGGCGGCGATCTCGTCCAGGATGGCCTGCGCGCCCTCGGTGTAAGCCTGCCTGGTCGTGCCTTCGCAGCGGCCGATCTCGTCGAGCAGGGCGGCGGAGGGGCATCCCATGCCTGGCTGGTCGCGGTGTGCGGGCGACAGGTACTCGTGTACGAGGTCCTCGAGCCCGAGGCGGCCTGGCCGCAGGGTGTCGTACTTCGCCACCTGCGTGCGCAGTTCCTCGGCGACGACGCTGGCGACCAGATCGTCCTTGGAGGCGAAGTGGGCGTAGAAGGCTCCGTTGGTGAGCCCTGCGTCCGACATCAGCGTGGAGATGCCTGACCCGTCGATCCCGTCCTGTTTGAAACGGCGGCCGGCCCGCTCGATGATCCGTTGCCGCGTGACCTGCTTGTGCTCCTTGGCGTAGCGCGCCACAAGCCTCTTCCCATCACTCCGTGTGCCCGTTGCCCGGCATCCCAGCCTAGTCTGTGATCTGACGGCCATAATATTACGATCGGCAGGGGTGGCCCGGTTCCGGTCTCGGTCCCGGGCGCGGCGCGACGACGGCCCGCGTGGCCCGGCGGGCGAGCCTTCCGCGACCCAGCCCAGTCATCCCGGACTCTCGAGCCGTGACGTCTCCAGCTTGACCGGATGCTGCCTCCGTTTTACTGTGGAAGCAGTACGGAGGTAGCCTCCGTTTTGTCGAAGTCGCGGGATCGCGTGACCAGGAGGGCCAATGAGCGCCAGTGGACAGCAGGAGCGCAAGCCCCGTGCGGACGTCCAGCGCAACCGTGTGGCCCTCCTGGAAGCGGCGCAGCGTCACTTCCTGAAGTACGGGGTCGGTACGTCCCTGGAGGCGGTGGCCAAGGAGGCGGGCGTCGGCCCCGGCACCTTGTACCGGCACTTCCCCACCCGGGAGACGCTGCTGGCGGCCGTACTGCAGACGCGCTCCGAAGAGCTGGTGGCGCGCCAGGGGGAGATCGCCCGCCTCGGCGACGCCGACAAGGCGCTGGAGCAGTGGCTGCGCGCGCTGGAGGAGTACTTCAGCGCGTTCAGCGGGCTGCCGGAGCCGCTCATGGCCGCGGCCAGGGCGCAGGATCCCGACAACCCGCTCACGCTCCCCTGTGACACCGTCATCTCCGCCACCGAGGAGTACGTGCGGGCCGCTCAGCGGACGGGGCACGTGCGCGCTTCGGTGAAGGGGTACGACCTGTTCCTCGCGGCCATCTCCGTCGCCTGGCTCAAGGGTGCCGGTGCCGCGGAGGAGGAGTCGCTGGACCGCGTCCGCGCGCTCATCGCCGACGGCTACCGCGAACGGAACGCCGAGGCGTAAGCCCCGGCCGGGGGATATCCCGGCCCCTTTCCCGCATGCCATTCCGCGGCCTCGCAGTGATCGCATCGCCCCGCCCTGGGAGCGGTGCGCCTATCGGAAGGACAAATCATGAAAATTTCTGTTATCGGTGCCGGAGCGATCGGCGGCAATCTCGCGCGCAAGCTCAGCGCAGCCGGTCACGACGTCCAGGTGGCCGACGCCCGCGGTCGTGAGGCCGTCGCGGCCGACGTGCTGGAGACCGGCGCCCGCGCCGTGGCTCTCGAGGACGCCGTCAAGGACAGGGAGGCCGTCATCCTGGCCATCCCCTTCGGGGTGTCGGGACAGCTGGCCGATCTGTTCGCCTCCGTTCCCGCCGGGACGGTGGTGATCGACACCTCCAACTACTACCCGCACCTGAGCGGCCGGATCGAGGCAGTGGAGGCCGGAGCCATAGAGAGCGTGTACACCTCCGAGCTCCTCGGCCGCCCCGTGGTCAAGGCTTGGAACGCCGCCCTGGCCGAGACCCAGCGGACGAAGGGCGTCCCGGCGGGCACCCCGGGCCGTATCGCCATCCCGGTCGCGGGCGATTCCGAGGAGGCGAAGCGCGTGGCCATGCGTCTGGTGGACGCCACCGGATTCGACCCCTACGACGCGGGAGCGCTGGCCGACTCCTGGCGCCAGCAGCCGATGGGCCCCGCGTACTGCACCGAACTGACCCTGGACGAGCTGCCGGCGGCCCTGGCCGCGGCCGATCGCGTCAAGGACACGGCGGTCAGGGAGACGATGGGGGAGCGCTTCGCCGCCCTCGGCGTCGCTCCCACGCTGGAGGACGTCGTCGAGATGAACCGCGCCGCGCACAGGTGACCAGGCTGCGCCGGCAGTCGGCCCGCTCCTTTTACATACGAGACCCCCGGCAGCTCCTTTCGTACGGAGCGCCGGGGCACGCGTCCTGCCGACCCGGGCGCTCGTGCCCCGTCTCATCGGCCAGGTCGTCCGGCTGACGCGGCCACAACCGGACCGAACACTTTCGAAGGACCTCGTTTTGCCCACCACCGCCTCTTTCTTCACCGACCTGGCGCGGATCCGGCACTCCCCCCGGCAGTTCCTGCCCACCCCACTGCCCGCCACCGACATCCGCGGTGTTCTGGAAGACGCGCAGACAGCCCCCTCGAACAGCAACACCCAACCGTGGAATGTCCACATCGTCTCCGGCGCGGCACGGAAGGCCCTGAGCCAGGAACTCCTCATGGCGTACGACGAGGACCGGCCCTCGCCCGACTTCACCTCCGGCTACGGCGAAGGCACCTACCGGGAGCGGTCGCACCAGCACGCGGCCATCGTCTACGGCGCCCGTGGCGTCGAACGCTCGGACCATGAGGGCAGGAAGGAGGTCATCCGCGAGAACCTGAGATTCTACGGAGCGCCGCACGTCGCCCTCCTCTTCATGCCGGTGCTCGGCGACGGGGTACGAACCGCCGGGGACATCGGCATGTACGCCCAGAACTTCCTGCTCTCATTGACCGCACGCGGATACCGCGGCATCCCGCAGGCCGTCCTCGGTGTCTACGCCGACACGGTGCGCAGGTCCCTCGGCGTCCCCCAGGAGCTCAAGCTGCTGTTCGGTATCGCCTTCGGCATGGGCGATCAGACATCACCGATGCATGACATCAACATGGGACGCGTTCCGATAGATCAGAGCGTGATCCTGCACGACACTCCCGGTGTCCTTGACGAGTGCTAGTGCCAGCTCGGTGCGCTATCGGCGCGCGATCCGTCGCCCAGCTGGTACAGGCCCTGCGGCAGTGCCGCTCCGCCGCCCCGATCGGCTGCAGCGTGATGGGTTTTCTCGCTTTTCCACAGCGCGGCCGATGAGTTCGTGGCTCCCGGGCGGTCCAAGCTCGTGACACCCGAAGAAAGGACGCCGCAATGTCGGAGCTTCTCGTCGACTTCATCACTTCCCTCGACGGCTACGCGTCAGGAGAGGGGTGGCCCGGGTTCTGGGGACTCGAGGGCCCGGAGTACCTCGCGTGGCTCGGCGAGCAGCCCGCGGCCACCTACCTGATGGGAGCGAACACCTACCGCCTGATGTCGGGCTTCGCCGCAGGCGAGGTTCCGAAGGGCCAGGACGAGTTCAGGCCCGAAGAAGAGGCGTCCGTCGACGAACTCACGCAAGCGTCCAAGGTGGTGTTCTCCTCCTCACTCGAGGATCCACTGACGTGGGCCAACTCAAGGCTCGTCCGCGACGACGCCGTCGAGGCGGTTCGCGCGATGAAGGCGAACGGCACGGGGCTCCTCAGCACGATCGGCAGCATCAGCCTGTGCCGGTCCCTGCTGCGAGCCGGACTCGTCGACCGCTTCCGGGTCGTGATGTTCCCGGTGATCACCGGGGCCACGGGCGAGGAACGCATCTACGACGGCTACCCGGACGTCGCCCTCGAGATGATTGAACACCGCACCTTCGACGGCCGCATCCAACTGGTCGAGTACAAGCCCCAGGTACTCGACCACCCACCGCTCGGCGCCCCTGCGTGACGTCGTCGCCCAGCGCGCCGGTGTGGACAGCCGCCAGACCGGCGCCGCCGGGCGCGGAGCAAGACCTCATGAGCGAACGGCCAACGCCGGGACGGCCGGTCGAACGACAGCGTGTGCGGTCGTCGAACGCCACCTGCCCATCCGTCTGCCGCCGCGAGGCGAGAACGGCTGGCGCCTATGTTCTGCGCGGTTTGCGTGGCCTGCCCCAGCTGCCGTGCGGCCGACTTCGGTCCTCGGCCGGCATCGCCGCGTCGAACTGGGTCTTGCTGGTCACCGCTCGTCGTTCAGGCGAGAGCGTGGCCGCAGCCGATCACCACGGGACGGCCGAGGACCAGCCGACCAGGGGCATCGTCGCATCGTAGTGCGGAGCGAACTGCGCGACGGCGATGGTGGGCATCTGATGGTTCAGGCTGCGGACGTGTTCGATGAACGCGGACGGCAACGCAACATGGTGCGTCTGTCGCGCCCGGCTTCCGTGACGTCGATGAGGACGTGGCCGGCGTCCAGGTACGCCACCAGGTCCTTCTCGTCCGGCTCGCCGACGGGCTGGACGGCATCGCGTATCGATCCGTTCGGCCCGCTGGAACGGTTGTCCAGTTCGTCGTAGAAGCCCAACAACCCCAGCACGGCGTCTCCTTCAGCGTGATCAGGTTCCACCGCCGGAGTATCAGTCCAGAAAGATTCCGGCGAGGCGTGGCAGGCGGCGGCGCATCTCAGCGTCATCGGCGACGTCCCACCGAGTTCCGGCCGGCTCGGTGAGAGCGCTGAGCGGGCCGGCTTCCGGGGAAGCCTCCAGCGCCTTGTCGAGCCCGTCCGCCTCACCGGTGAGACGTTGGTAGGCCCGGTGGGCCACCTGGTTGAAGTCCTCGTTCCCGATGAGCACGTCCCCGCCGTCCCGCACCGCCGGATGGTCGGCGAGAGAGTCCGGATCGTCGAGCGCGCGCTCGTACCAGTGCCGCCCGAGCGAGATGAGGCCCTCACGGAAGTCCATGAACCCGTCGTCGGACCACCAGCCTTCGATGAGGAAGGCCGCCGCCCACAGGTCGTACCGGTACGCGTGGTCGCGCAACGACCACTGGCGCAGGGAGAACTGGACGATCTCGGCAGGCGTGCGGCTCACAAGCCGCTCCTCGCACGCGCGCTCGATCGCTTCGGGCCGATCGTCGAAGTCCGGTTCCAGCGCGTCTACTTCGGCGCACGCCTCGTCTATCAGGGCCCAGAACTCCTCGACGTCCATCACGGCCTGAGTATGCCAGGCGCTTCGAAACCCGCCTGCGGCACAACCGACCCTGGGCCCTTTCGCCAGCAGAGGCGGGTCCGGGGAGGACGAGCCCTGTAGGACTCTCTACTGGTAACAGCCGCCCACACACAGCACGGTGACCGTACTGCTGCCGCCGGCCGCTGTGGAGGGGACGTGGTGGGCGGCGGTGGAGGAAAAGGTGATCGGCCGGCGTGGATCGACAGTCGGGCCGGAGAGGAGCTCTGTGGTGACGGACTGGAGCACCGGGCCTCTGTTGAGCGGTCGACGACATGGCCTGGTTGGCCCATACCGGACCGAGCTTCCCGGCACTTCGTGGCTGGTGATGCCGTATGGCTCGCGTCGAGGCGAGGCCAAGGGCGGGAGACGGCCGCGCCCTTACGTCACGACTCCGTAAGGCGGGAGAGCCGCGCCGGACCGGGACAAACCGTACGTCGTGCGGGACGCTGCCCCCATGACAGCAGACTCCGCCGGCGCCCCGCCCCGCTTCGACGACCTCACCGCCCTCTACATCAACTGCACCCTCAAGCCGTCCCCGCAGCTCAGCCACACCCAGGGCCTGATCGACAAGAGCGCGGAGATCATGATGTCGTGCGGTGTCACCACGTCAGAGATCCGCGCCGTCGACCACGACCTCGCTCCGGGCGTGTATCCGGACATGACGGAGCACGGCTTCGCCACCGACGAGTGGCCCGCCCTCTACGAGAAGGTGAGGGCCGCCGACATCCTGGTCCTGGCCGGCCCGATCTGGCTCGGCGACAACAGCTCGGTCACCAAGCGGGTGATCGAGCGCCTCTACGCCTGCTCCTCGCTGCTCAACTCCCAGGGGCAGTACGCCTATTACGGCCGTGTCGGCGGCTGTCTGATCACCGGCAACGAGGACGGCGTGAAGCACTGCGCGATGAACGTCCTCTACAGCCTCCAGCACCTCGGCTACACGATCCCGCCCCAGGCCGACGCCGGCTGGATCGGACCGGCCGGCCCCGGACCGTCGTACCTCGACCCGGGCTCGGGCGGCCCGGAGAACGACTTCACCAACCGCAACACCAGCTTCATGACCTGGAACCTGATGCACCTCGCCGCGCTCCTCAAACGGGCGGGCGGCGTCCCCGCGTACGGCAACCAGCGCTCGCAGTGGGACGCGGGCTGCCGCCCGGGAGCGGAGAACCCCGAACACCGGTGAACCGACGGCGCAG